>DASYVZ010000027.1:0-6529 GCA_035936515.1 Solirubrobacteraceae bacterium
CCGATGACGACCGCGCGCGCGGTCCGGGACGCGCCGAGCGTGCTCACCGCGCGCTCGCGCCCGCGCGGTCGAGCTGCGAGGCGAGAGCGATCGTGGCGTCGCGGAACGCCTCGATCGGCTGGTGTGCGATCCCGGCGCCGATCTGCCCCACGCCCTCGCTGACGTGCAGCACGCCGGTCGTGATCTGCGGCGCGATACCGAGCTCGCAGACGAGCCGTGCGTCGATGCCGACAGGGGTCGGCGCGGAGTCCATCGACGGGATCGTGAAGCGCGTCGAGCGTCCGGCGCAGATCTCGCGCATGCGTTCGGTGCGCGAGATCGCGGCGGCGGCGTCGCCGCCGAAGAAGGCCGCGACGGCCGGCGCGGCGCCCACGGCCATGCCGCCGAGGCCGACGCACTCGATCACCGCCGAGTCGCCGATGTCCTTCGCCGCGTCGGACTCCTGGTAGCCCTCGCGTAGCAGCGCGTCCTTGACCGGGGGAGCCTCCGCGATGAACCAGCGACCTGGCATCGCGGCGAGCTGCAGCCCCATCTCGGTGCCGTTGCGCGACATGAGCGAGACGATGGTCGAGCCGCGCACCCCTGAGCCCGCCAGCAGCGCGCATTTCGCGGCGCACATCGTGAGGCTGAGGAAGAAGTGCCAGTTCGTCGACAGAAAGCGCGCCGCGTTCTCGCCACCGAGCGCGGCGAAGCCCGGCAGCAGGTCGCGGATGAGCAGGTTCCCGGTCGCCTGGCTGCGCATGTGCAGCTCGTCGCCCTGATGCAGGCCCTGCGCGGCCAGCTTGAAGATCTCGATCGGGCCGAGGCGCTCGAGCAGGCGCTTCATCAGCGGGCCGAGGTCGTCGCGGAAGAAGCGCAGGCGCTCGATCGCCTCGTCGGCGTGGGTGCCGAACCACAGCGTCTTGCCAGCGCCCTCGTTGAACGTCGAGAAGGCGCGCGCGCCGGAGCTCTCGTCCTCGACGACCCACACCGGCATCGAGGGCGAGCACACGCCGGTCATCGCGCCGACGTGGTCGTGCTCGTTGCCGGAGGCCAGCCCGATTTCGCCGTCCTCGAGCATGGCGCGCGCCCGATCGCGGTCGTCCGCCCAGCCCTCGAACAGGCAGGCGGCGATGAGCGCGCGCCGCTGCGGATCGGCGAGCCGGTGTGGCTCGATCGGCGGCCCGGAGTGGATGAGGGTGCGGCCCTCGCGCAGCACGGGCAGGACGTCACGCGCGGTGGCGACGGCGACGGCGCGGGGTTCGGCCGCCTCCATCCGCTCGACGACCTGCTCGTTCGCCTGTGCCACGGTGTCCGCGTGCACACCCCACACGCGCTCGAGTGCGGCGACGGCCTCGCGATCGCCGGCCGCCGGTGGGCGCCAGTCGACGTCGACGACCGGGATGTCCTGGTCGCGAATGGCGTCGCCGAACGCCAGAAGCCCGACGTTGACGACCTCCACCTTGCGCAGCACCGCCTGATCAAGCGTCACGTCCAACCTCCAATCCGGGTGGTCGATTAGGGTCGCGCCGATGTCCGACGCCCCTGCGCTGGCTGCCGCCGTCCGCGAGCTGCCCGCCCTGCACGCGAAGCGCGATCTGCAACTCGTGCGGCGGCTCGGTCCCGTTGGCGACGGCGACGACGGCGCGCTCGTCGCGCACGGCGACGAGTGGATCGTGCTCTGCGGCGAGGCGATCCTGCCGTCGTTCGTGGCGGCGCAACCGCGCGCCGCCGGCGCCTCCGCGGTGGTGACGAACGTCTCCGACGTGCGCGCGATGGGCGGGCGGCCGCTCGCGATCCTCGACATGCTCGTCAGCCCCGACGAGGCTCATGCCGAGCTCGTGCTCGAGGGCCTGGCGTGGGCCGCGGAGCTGCTGGGCGTCGCGGTGGTCGGCGGCCACCTGACCATCGGCGGCGCGGCATCGCTGTCGGCGACTTGCACGGGCATCGTGCGGCGGCCGCTGCGTGCCGCCGCCGCGCGACCGGGCGACGTGCTGCTCGGGGCGTTCTGCCTCGAGGGCCGGTACATGGACGACGACAACGACTTCTTCACGTCGCTGCGCGACCGCGCGCCGCAGTGCCTGCGCACGGACGGGGAGGCGCTGGTCGAGGTGGCGGAGGCGGGGCTGTGCCACGCGGCGCGCGACGTCTCGATGCCCGGCGCCGCCGGCTCGCTGCTGCAGCTGCTCGAGGCCGCGCGCTGCGGCGCGGTTCTCGACGTCGAGCGGCTGCCGCGTCCAGACGGCGTCGGCACCGAGCGCTGGCTGCGGACCTTTCCCAGCTTCGGCTTCCTGCTGGCGGCCCCGGCGAAGCACGCTGCCGCCGCCCGCGAGGTCTTCACGCGCCGCGGCCTCGCCTGCGAGACCTGCGGGCAGTTCACCGAGTCGCGAGCGCTCGAGCTGCAGTCCGGCCGCAGCCGCGCAACCGTCTGGGACTTCGCCATCGCGCCGCTCACCGGCCTGGGCGGCGGCTGAGCTCGATCGTCATCGGCTGGTGCTCGACGCCGAGCATCGGCGCCGGAGCGCCGTCGCGCGACCAGCCGAGGCGTTCGAAGAAGCGCACGTTGGGCACCTGGACCTGGGCGATCATGCGCCGGCCGCCGCGCAAGCCGGCGGTTCGTACCGCAAAGCGCACGAGCATCGCGCCGAGGCGCAGCGCGCGCTCGGTGGGCAGGACGGCGAGGCGGTCGCCCTTCCAGATGCCCTCGTCGTCGAGGAGCGGATACAGGCGCACCGCGCCGACGACGTCTTCGCCGACCACTCCGACGGCGTGCAGCGTCGTCGCGTAGTCGTCGCGGTCGTCGCGGTCGTCGCGGTCGAACAGGCCCTGGGCCTCGACGAACACGCTGCGCCGGATCGCAAAGTGCGCCGTCAGCTGCTCCGGGCTGCGCGCCAGCGCGCAGACCCGGACGAGCCGGTGCTCAGGAAGCCTGGACGGTGCCGAGCTGGAAATGGCCACCGTTGGCCTCCTTCTCGAAGACGCGCTCCCACGCCGACAGCCCCGAGCAGGCCTGGCAGCGCGCGCAGCCTGCCGCCGCCTCGACGTGATCGAGGCCGTGCTCGCCGAGCATCGCCGACACGCTGCGGTAGATCGCCGCGACGTAGTCCGGATCGGGTGTCGGGGTGTCCGCCAGCAGCGTCCCCGGCACGGGCCGGATCGGCACCACGAACGGGTAGACGCCCATCTCGATCGCGCGTCGGCAGCCCTCCTCGATGAGCTCGCGACGCTCGCCCATGCCGAGGATCACGTACGTCGTCACGCGCCCGCGGCCGAAGACCTCGACGGCACGCTCCCATGTGCGGAAGTAGCCCTCCACGCCGCACTGCGCCTTGCCCGCGGCGACGCGCGCGAGCACGTCGGGGTCGAAGGTCTCGATGTGGATGCCGACGGCGTCGACGCCCGCCCGGTGCACGTCGTCGATCACCGACAGCTCGTCGGGCGGCTCGAACTGGACCTGGACCGGAATCCCGCAGGCGTCCTTGATCGCGGCCGCGCAGCGCGAGATGTACAGCGCCCCGCGGTCGCGCCGGTTGATCGAGCCCGTCGTGAGCGTCGCGTCGACCGCGCCGTCGAACTCATGGGCCGCGCTGCACACCTCGGCGAGCTGGGCCGGGGTCTTGACCGGGATCGTCTGCTCGCCGCGCGTCAGCTCGATGCCGCAGAAGCCGCACTGCTCGTGCGTGCCCCAGTAGATGCACTTCTGCACGACCGTCGAGGCGATCGAGTCGAGGTGCAGCAGCGCGATCTTCCAGTACGGGATCCCGTCGGCCGTCTGCATGTCGTAGATCTTCGGCCGGCGCGGCAGGCCGACGACGCCGACGAGCTCGTCCTCGCGAAACAGCGAGGGCTTGACGCCGTCGAGGCGCAGCGTGTACGGCGAGCCGTCGACGTACTCGGCGTGCTGGGGCACGGTCAGCGGCAGGCCGCGGACGTACATGAACAGCGCGTCGGACGGTCCCGCGCCGCCGCGGCGGCCCAGGGTGCCGTCGCCGCCGACGACGCGCACGCCGAAGGACTGCAGCTCGACGAGCAGGCGGCGGTCGTCGAGCGACAGGGGCCCGTCGATGACACCCGCGTCAGCCACGGTTGTCGTACAGGCTCTCGAAGTTGCGCCAGAAGATGTTGTCCTTGAGCTCCTGGGAGATGTTGCGCACGCCGTTGAGCTTCCAGTACTCCGAGTCGAAGTCCGACCACGGCTCGTCGGAGCCGAAGAAGACGCGGTCGCCGCCGACGCCGCGGCGCTCGATCTCGGTCAGCAGGAAGCGCGCGCCGAAGCCGACGGCCCACGACGTGTCCGTGTAGACCTTGTAGCCCTGCTCGCACCAGTCGAGGAACGTCGGCACGAGCTTGATGTGGCCCGACACGCCGCCGCCCATGTGGACGAGGTAGATCTTGCAGCGCTTGCCGTACTTCTCGACGAGCGGGACGAAGTTGTTGAAGTCCGAGTTGCCGCCCGGGCTCGTGTGGAAGTGGAAGACGAGGTCGTGCTTCTCGCAGACGTCGAAGCACTCGTCGGCGATCGCCTGCGTCTCCTCGTCCCACGTGTTCGGGTCGGGGTTGCCGCCGAGCAGGAACGTCGTCTTCAGCGCGACGACCGTGGACTCCGCGGCGTGCTCGAGCGCCTTGCGCGTCATCTCGGCGTTGCGCGGCAGGAACGAGACCCAGATCGCGCCGAGGATGCGGTCCGTGCTCGTCGAGGCGTCGAGGACGACCTCGTTGAGGTCGAACGACAGCTCGTGGATCGGCACGCCGTAGTTCGACATGACCAGCGCGCGCTCGACCTTGAACTCGTCCATGTGGTTCTTGATGAAGGCCTTCGTGTCCTTGTAGTCGTAGACCGTCGGCTTGACCGGATGCTCGAGGTCGTAGTACTTCCACGGCGGGATCTCGCCGATGTGGCAGTGCGCATCGATGATCTTCTTCGGGTGGGTCGTCACGGCTGGTCACCTCCGAAGGAGGACCGGGCCTGCTGGACGCGCGCCTCCCATTCGTCTTGACGGTCGAATTTCTGGGTCTTGAGCAGCGGGGGCTTGTCCAACAGCCAGGCGCCGTCGTGGGGATCGAGCTGGACGACCTCGAGCTCCCACGACGGCCGCGTGCCGTCGAGCGGCAGCTCCGCGCTCGTGTGCAGCGCCCGTCCGCTGCGGACGTGCATCTCCAGGCGCTGGGCGCCGAGCGGCGTCACGTCGTCGAACAACGTGACCCACTCGGCGCCGGTGCGCTTGGCTTCCTCGAGCCGCCGCGCGGCGAGCTCCTTGCCCTGCTCGCGCGTGATCTCGCGGTGGCGGTGGCAGAAGGCCGCGTCACGCAGCCCGTCCCGGTTCATGAGCTGGCCCATCGACGGAGCGATGCGGGCGATCACCTCGTGGGCGAGGTCGCGGCGCTCGTGCCACGCGAGCACGAGGTCGTCCTCGGTGCGCACGTCGCCGAGTTCCTCCGCGATCCCCTTGATGACCGCCACGTACTCTTGGTACAGCGAGGCGTTGAGCATGACCGAGGGGTAGATGTGCCCCTCCGCCCGGCGCCATGCGGCCACCGCTGCGTCCCGGTCCAGCACCAGCACGGTCCTGCTAGACGGTCCAGGTGTTGAGCTGGAAGGCCTTGTCGCGCCACGCCGTGAGCGCGGCATCCAGCACGTCGAGCGGATGGAACGGCTTGACGCCCGGCATGAAGTTCTCCTCCGGAAAGCCGTAGAGCGCGCCGGCGGCGAAGCGGCAGGCGTAGACGTTGCCGCCCTCCTCCATGAACTGGCCGATCTGGTTGTTGATCGCCATGTGCCCGGGGAACGCCTCGTCGCCGACCTTCGGGAAGCCGCGAGTACCCGAGGCCATGAGGATGCCGGGCCCGTACAGGATGAGGTTGGTCTGGAATCCCTTGCGCAGGATGCGGGTCGTCGTGAGCAGGTTCACGAGGCCGACCGAGCCCTCGTAGGGCACCGTGTGCATGAACGTGTACGCCGATTGCCCGGGCTCGGCTTGGATGTCCTCGAAGAGCTTCTCCTCGGTGTTGAACAGCTCGGTTCCGGCGGCAGTCAAGTTGTCGGCCATGCGTCCCTCCTGGGTATACCGGCATGACGCCGGCCGGGTCCCGCCTCGGGGAACCCATATCGGATTGTGTACGCATTCGTAGCGCGACACGCTCTGGGCGTCAAGTCGGAATAACCATTCGGGCGCGCACCGCCAATGCTTCGGCGGGGTTACGGTTGTGTTGCGGCAAGCCGCGCGACGTGTACTATCCGACACATCTTGGACACGGACGGACGCAAGACCACTCCGCTGACGCTTCCCGACATCGAGCGCACGGTCTCGGCGCTGGGCGCGAAGCTCGCGATCGCCCGCGCGGAGCGCGGGTGGTCGCTCGCCGAACTCGCCCGCCGCGCGGGGGTCTCGACCGCTTCGGTGCACAAGATCGAGAAGAGCGGCATGACGCCGACGATCGCGACGCTCATGAAGGTGGCGGCCGCGCTCGGCACGAGCGTGAGCTTCTTCATCGACGAGGACGTCGCGGCGCCGGCGGCGATCGTCGTTCGCCGCGACGAGCGCGCTCGCCT
>DASYVZ010000028.1:0-2782 GCA_035936515.1 Solirubrobacteraceae bacterium
ATTTGGGGCCGCGCGGTGGGCTGCGACGGCGCGCTCGCTCTCGCGCTCGCGGCGCTGCGCGTCGGGCGCGACCGCTCGCGCGGCGCCAGCACCAGCGGCTTCTGCTCGGTGGCGAGCGACATCTCGGTTGCGCCGGCGAGGATCAGCGGCGTCTGCGCGCCGGAGTGGGCGTTGGGATCCGACCAGCCGCCGAAGGCGAACACGGCGCTGACCGCGAGCAGCGAGAGCGCCGCGGCCGCCACCAGCGAGACGCTGGCGCCGATCGAGGCGAAGAGTGCGCGGGTTCCGGACATCCCACAGCCCTTATCGGCAGTTGCGGGCATTACCTGAAGCCTCCGCGCGGATATTGCGACGCGTTGGATTCGCGGTTCGTGTCGCGCCTGACCAGCGGTGGCTGGTGCGACGTGTCGACGATCAGGCACAGCCAGCGCCTGCGGTCCGGGTCCGGTCGCGGCACGCAGGTGCGGTACAGGTCACGATCGACCTGCACGGTGTCGGCCGCGCCGACGTGCGCGCGCGTGAAGTCGTCGCCGTTGGACTCGACCCACAGCCGGACCGCCATCGACTGCTGCGCGAACGCCGCCTTCTCGGCGGCCAGCTCGGGGCGGTGCACGAGCCCGGCGACGAGGAAGGCCACGCCGACGACGGCGAGCGCCGCCAGGCCGGCATAGTCGTCGGCCACGACCTTGGGCAGATCGCGCCGGCGCCGGCGCAGCATCCTGCCGCCCAACCCGCCGAGCAGCGCGATCGCGATGACGTTCAGCGAACCCGCCAGCAGCAGGGAGCCGATCCACCCGCTGCCGTCGCCGGCGATCGGCAGCCAGTGCAGGAGCATCATCTCCAGCAGCGTCACCACGACGAACGTCGGCCACAGCCAGGCCCCGCTCAGGCGCCAGCGCAGGCGCCGCACGCGCCCACCGGAAGAGCCTCCAGGCGATTCGGCCATCTCGAGCAGCGTACGTACACGGTACCCTCGGGGAGACGGTTGGCGTCTCGCGCGGAGATCCCGACGAGATGTCGAAATGGTGAGGCGGAGATCCCGTCCTCGACCGCCGAGCACGAAAGGCGAAGATGGCGACCAGCAGCACGGACGTTCACGTCGGTCCCAGTACACCCGCCCCCGAGAGCCCATCCGCGCATCTGACCCGGGACGACCGGGTCGGCCTGCTGCGCGCGATGCTGCTCATGCGCGCCGTCGAAGAGCGCGCGATGAACCTCTACCGGCAGGGCAAGGTGCCTGGTTCCTTCTATGACGGGTTCGGCCAGGAGGCCGTCTCCGTCGGCGCAACCTGGGCGATGGCGGCGGCCGACCGCCTCTGCGTCCTGCACCGCGACCTCGGCGCGCACCTCGTGCGCGGCGTGCGGCCCGCGAACATCCTGGCTCAGTACATGGGCCGCGAGGCGGGCATCACGCGCGGCCGCGACGGCAACGTGCACTTCGGCGATCTCCGGACGGGCTGCGTCGGGATGGTCTCGATGCTGCCCGACATGATGCTCGTCGCCGCCGGCATGGCGATGGCCTTCAAGCTGCGCGGCGAGTCACGCTGCGCGCTGACGTGGTTCGGCGACGGGTCGACCTCCCGCGGTGACTTCCACGAGGCGATGAACTGGGCCGCCGTCCAGCACCTGCCCGTGATCTTCATCCTCGAGAACAACCAGTTCGCCTACTCGACGCCGATCGAGCAGCAGTTCGCGGTCAACCCGGTCGAGCGCGCGGCCGGCTACGGCTTCCCCGGCGTCTCGGTCGACGGCAACGATGCCGAGGCGGTCTTCGAGGCGACCCGCGTCGCGCGTGAGCGAGCCACCTCCGGCGGCGGGCCGACGCTCATCGAGGCGGTCACGATGCGCATGCACGGCCACGGCGCACACGACGACATGAAGTACGTCCCCAAGGCGCTCTTCGAGGAATGGCGCCAGAAGGACCCGATCGACCGCCAGAGCGCGCGCGTCGCGGCGCTCGGCATCGACGTCGACGCGCTGCGCGCGGAGGTCCGTGCCGAGGTCGACGCCGCGGCGCAGAAGGCGCTCGCCGGACCGATGCCCGATCCCGCGACGGCGACCGACCGGCTCTTTCACTCGCGCGAGGCCGACGAGATCCTGCTCGAGGACGGGCAGGCGCCGTGGAGCGGGTTCGGGAGCTCGTCATGACCGAGATGACCTACCTGCGTGCGATCTCCGACGGCCTGCGCAGCGAGATGCGACATGACCAGCGCGTCCTGCTCATGGGCGAGGACATCGGCGTCTACGGCGGCGCCTTCAAGGTGACCGACGGCTTCATCGAGGAGTTCGGCGCCGATCGCGTCATGGACACGCCGCTGGCGGAATCGGGCATCGTCGGCACCGCCGTCGGCGCCGCGGTCGTCGGGCTGCGACCGGTCTGCGAGATGCAGTTCGCGGACTTCGTCTCCTGCGGCTTCGACCAGATCGTCAACGTCGCGGGCAAGATGTACTACCGCCAGGGGCTGCCCGTGAACATCACAGTCCGGCTGCCCAGCGGCGGCGGCTTCTCCGGTGGTCCGTTTCATTCCCAGAATCCCGAGGCCTGGTTCATGCACTCGCCAGGCCTGAAGGTCGTCGCGCCGAGCACGGCCGAGGACGCCAAGGGCCTGATCATCGCGAGCATCCGCGATCCCAACCCGGTCATCTACATGGAGCACAAGAACCTCTACCGGCGCGTGAAGGGCGAGGTGGCCGACGGCTCCTACGAGACGCCGTTCAGCGCCCGCGTCGCGCGTGAGGGCACCGACCTCGTCGTCATCACGTACGGCCAGATGGTGCACAC
>DASYVZ010000029.1:0-7448 GCA_035936515.1 Solirubrobacteraceae bacterium
CTCCTCGAAGATCGGCTTGGGCAGGAAGGTCGCCGTCTTGCCCGCCCGCTTGGCCGTGTTCTTGACGACGTACTTGTGCAGCTGCAGCGCGTCGCTCATCTCCAGCAGCGGCAGGAAGCGCAGGTCGATCTCGGCCTGGCCGGGGCCCCCGACCTCGTGGTGGTGAGACTCGGTGCGGATGCCGAGCGCCTCGAGGATCGCGACCATCTCCGCGCGCAGGTCGCTTTGCGTGTCGTTCGGCGGGGCAGGGAAGTAGCCCTCCTGCGAGCGGTTCTTGTAGCCAAGCGATGCGAGCCCCTCGCCGCGGCGCTGGAAGCCATGGCCCGAGGTCCAGTGGCCCTCCTCGGAGTCGACCTCGTAGAAGGCCGTGTTCGCGCGCTGGTCGAACGCGACGTGGTCGAACACGTAGAACTCGGCCTCCGGCCCGAAGTAGCAGACGTCGGCGACGCCGCTGGCACGCAGGTACCCCTCGGCCTTGGTCGCGACGAAGCGCGGGTCGCGCGTGTAGGGCTCGCGCGTGATCGGGTCGACGACGGTGCAGACGATCGAGATGGTCGTCTGCTCGTAGAACGGGTCGACGATCGCGGACGCGGCGTCGGGCATCAGCAGCATGTCGGACTCGTAGATCTCCTGAAAGCCGCGGATCGATGAGCCGTCGAAGCCGATGCCGTCGCTGAAGGAGTCCTCCTCCAGCGTTCCGAGCGCCATCCCCATGTGCTGCCAGGTGCCCGGCAGGTCGGTGAACTTCAGGTCGACCATCGTGGCGCCGTTCGCCTTGGCGAGCTCGAAAACGGCGCCGGGCGAGACGTCGCCGTCGCCCACGAGCGCGCGCGCGGTCCGCGGCGCGTCGCCGCCGCGGTCGAGGAAGGGCAGAGCGGGCAACGAGCTCACCTCCTGGCTCCGGGACTGCTGCAGACATCAAGCTACGAGCGCCCGCGAGCGCTGTCAATCACTCGTGGCGAATTCGCCCCTGCGATCTCTGGACACGGGGACAAAGACCGGCGAGGCGGTCAGACCGGAGACTGGTGCCGCACTCGAACCGCCAAGGAGGAATCCGTACATGAGACGTACCACCCTGGGTCGGGGGGCCCTGGCGGCGATCGCCGTCCTCCTCGCTCTTCCCGCGGGAGCACTGGCTCAGGACGGGCCGACGCTCGAAGCGCTCGTGAGCGAGGTGAACGTCACCTGGGTGCTGGTCGCGACGGCGCTCGTCTTCTTCATGCAGGCCGGCTTCGCGTTCCTCGAGATCGGCTTCTCGCGCGGCAAGAACGCCGGCATGGGGATCGCCAAGATCCTCGTGAACTTCTCGGTCGCCTCGATCGTCTGGTGGGCCTTCGGCTTCGCGATCGCCTTCGGCGGCGGCGGCTGGCTTGCCGGCGACACCGGCTTCCTCTTCCAGTTCGGGCGCGAGGTCGACGGCGCGGCGGCGAGCGGCGAGACGGCCTCCTTCTTCATCTTCCAGTTCATGTTCGCGGCGGTGTCGCTGGCGATCGTGTGGGGAACGACGCTCGAGCGCATGAAGTTCGCGGCCTACGTGCCGTTCGCGATCGTCTTCGCGGGCGTCATCTACCCGCTGATCGCGCACTGGGGCTTCGGCGGCGGCCTGTTCGCCGAGATCGGCAGCGGCGTGCAGGACTTCGCGGGCTCGTCGGTCGTCCACCTCACCGGCGCGACCGCGGCGCTGGCGGCCGTCATCCTGCTCGGGCCGCGCAAGGGCAAGTTCGGCGCCGACGGCAAGCCGCGCGCGATCCCGGGCCACAACATGCCGCTCTTCGGCCTCGGCGTGCTGATCCTGTGGCTGGGCTGGTTCGGCTTCAACGGCGGCTCGACGCTCGGCACCGCGGACAACCGCTTCGCCGAGGTCATCGCCGTGACGAACCTCGGCGCGGCCGGCGGCGTCATCGGCGCGATGGTCATCGGCCGCCTCCTGCAGCGCACGCTGGACATCGGCATGATCGGCAACGGCGCCATCGCGGGTCTCGTCTCCATCACGGCCCCCTCCGGCTACGTGGAGTTCTGGGCGGCGCCGATCATCGGCCTCGTCGGCGGCCTGCTCGTCGTCGTCTGCGTGCTGGCCATCGAGAAGAAGCTCGACGATCCGGTCGGCGCGCTGTCGGCGCACGGCGTCGCGGGCATCTGGGGCACGCTGGCGTGCGGCATCTTCACGTCGCCGCGACTGGCCGAGTACGTCGGCGTCGGCAAGGAGGGCCTCGTCTACGGCGGCGGCCTCGAGCAGCTCGGCGTCCAGGGCGCTGCGGTCGGGTTGACGTTCCTCACGGTGTTCACGCTGTCGTTCATCACGCTCGGCGCGATCAAGGCCACGATCGGTCTGCGGGTCAGCGACGAGGAAGAGGATGCGGGCCTGGACATCTCCGAGCACGGCATGTACGGCTATCCCGAGCAGTTCATCCCGTCGGCCGAGCTGGTCGGCTACGGCGGCGGGCCGACCGCAACCGTGCCGCCCGCATCCATCCCGGCGATGGCGACGAAGGAGACCACGGCATGAAGATGGTGATCGCATACGTTCGCCACGAGGCGTTCGAGCCGATCCGCACGGAGCTGCTGACGCTCGGCTTCCCGTCGCTGTCGATCAGCGAGGTAAAGGGCTCCGGGCGCCAGAAGGGCATCACCGAGCGCTACCGCGGGGCGGAGCTGACGAACTACCTGCGCCCGAAGGTGAAGATCGAGTGCGTCGTCGCGACGAAGGACCTCATGACGATCGTCGACACGATCCTCAAGCACGGACGGACCGGCGCCGTCGGAGACGGAAAGGTCTTCGTCGTGCCCGTCGAGGAGGCCTACCGGATCCGCACGGGAGAATCGGGTGAGGAGACGCTGCAGGCTCACCCGGACGCCGCGGGCGCGGCGGCCAGCTAGGGGGCGGTAGGGGTGGCCGCCCCGACAGCGGCCACCCTCGTCGAGCGGCTGAGGGGGCTGCATCTGCGGATGGTCGACGCGGTCCTGGCCGGCGACGGCCTGGAGCGCGTCGCGGAGCTTGCCGCCGAAGCCGTCGGCGGGACGGTGGCGATCGTCGTCCCACGGCTCGGCGCCGCCGTCATCGCGCCGTCGCGCAGCTCGCTCTGCGAGCGGCTGCCCGAGCTGCGCCGCTACGTCGGCGACTGCGTGGGCGACCGCCTCTCGCACCCGCCGCGCGGCCTGGCGATCGAGATCCCGATCGCCTCCGGCGACGAGATGGTCGGCTGCGTAATCCTGCTCGAGGACGCGCGCGCCCCCGGGGATGAGGCCGCCGAATACCTGCATCTCGCGGCGGTCGCGTCGCTGACCGAGGTCGCCGTCGAGGAGGCCCGCGACGAGGTCGAGCAGAACCTGCGCGGCTCGTTTCTGGAGGACCTCCGCGCGGGGGCCGTCGTGGCGCGCGACGAGCTCGTGCGCCGGGCGGCACGCTTGGGCTGCGACCTCAGCCGCGGGGCCGTCGCCCTGTGTGCGGAGCTGCACACCGACCGCCCGCGCCACGTCGTCGCGACGATCGCAGAGGACGTCCCGGGCGCGCTGGCTCAGCACATGCAGCCGGTCTCGGGCGGCTCGCAGAACGGCCGCGTCTACGCGCTGCTGCCGGCGATCGCCGGTGCCAACGCCGCGGAGTCGACGCTCGCCGCCGCGGCGCGCCTGGCCGCGCGCCTGCAGCGCCACGGCACCGTCGGCCTGTCGTCGTTCTACTCGGAGGCGGGGGAGCTCGGCCGCGCGGTGCAGGAGGCCGACCTCGTGCTCGACGTCTTGACGGTGTCCGGCGAGCCGATCGCCGAGGACATCAACCAGGGTACGTACCGGCTGCTGTTTCGGGTGCTCGCCTCGCACCCCGAGGAGGTGCGGTCCTTCTACGAGGACACCGTCGCGCCGGTCGTGCGCTACGACGACCAGTACCGCACGGACCTGATCGGCACGCTCGACGCCTACCTGGCGGCGAACTGCCACATGAGCGCCACGGCGGCGGCGATCCATGCCCACCGCCACACGGTCGCCTATCGCCTGGAGCGCGTGCGCGAGCTCACCGGGCTGGACCCGATGCAGTCCGAGGACCGCGAGCGCCTCGGGCTCGGCCTGAAGGCCTACCGCATCATCGCCCCGCGCCTGCCGCGCTGAGCGTCAGGCGTTGACGGTGTGGGTGAGCGCCAGCGGGGCCACCTTCTGGCGCTGGGCCTCGATCTTCTCGCGCTGCGCGACGGCGCGGGCGAGCAGATCGTCGACGTCGAACTGCCCGAGCGCGGCGTACTCGGATTCGACGGTCTTGAGCGCCTTCCACATGACGACCTTGCCCTCGATGCCGATCGACAGCGTCTCAAGCGTGATGAAGGCGTTGAGCTCGTCGTCCTCACCCGAGGTGAACCTTCGGCCGCATCACCTTCGAGCCGATCTCGGCGAGCGCCGACTTCCCCGCGCTCTCGTCGACGCCAAGGCGCCGGCGAGCTGCTGCAGGGTCTCGAGATCGGCCTGGGTCTCGGCGTAGATCTCGGCGAAGAAGGGGCCGTGCGCGTCGGTCTGATGCTCCTCGGCCGCCATCTTCGCCAGGTTCGCCCCGACGGTCGCCCCGGCGATGTGGTCGTTGAGATACGTCTCCAACCCGCTGTATGCCATGTCCTCTCCGTCCTCTCCAGGGCGTCCCGGCCGGGACCAGCCGCAGCGCGGTGCGCGCGGGCCAGGCTCTCGTGCGGGATCTATCCGGCAGGAGCCGATCTACTCGTCGCGGCGGACCGCGCCGGTGCCCGGATCGACCCTTGCGCGAGCCGGTTCGTCGCTGACGCGGACGCGTAGAGCACCTGTCGGCTCTCCGCCTCCGGCGAGCTGCGCGCGCGCGTCGCTCGCGAGCGCAGGCGCGATCGCGTAGCGCAGCGTGTGCGTGCCGGCGACGACCGGCGTGACCTTCCAGCGCAGCGTGGCGGTGCGGCCCGGCTCAAGCCGCCCGGCCGTCCATCTGTCCGCAAACGCGGTCATCGCCGAACCGGGGGCGTCGTCGACGATCCACAGATCGCGACCGAGGTTGGCGTCGTGGGAGCCGCCGGAGGGATCGCGGAAGCCGCGGACGGTGACGACCAGGTTGGGGATCGCCTCCTCGCCCGTGTTGCGCACCGACAGGACGAGGCTCGCCGCCATGGCCAGCCGCTGCTTGGGCGGGAACGAGCTGCGCTCCACGGCGACGGTGTAGGTGCCGCTCGGGGCGTCGGCGTCGCGTCGCTCCCCGCCGCCGCAGGCGCCGAGCAGGACGCCCGCCGCGGCCGCCGCAGTCGATGCGCACAGGATCGCCGTGGCCCTCCGCAAAGCCGCGCCAACCTACCATGGCACGGCGCCGGCCCCGGCACCTCTTGGCGACATCTGGCACGTACGCCGTTGGCGTTCTGCTAGCCGCTCACATACGCTGCCACGCGGCGCGCGGATGGCGCCACGACGGCGGGAGAAAAGGAGACAGCACCCATGGTTCGCAACGTCGCCGATCGAGCGTTTCTTCCAGCGAAGAGCCTGCTCGAAGAGGTCGGCGACATGATGATCCTGACGGGCAAGACGATCGTCTCCGCCCTGCGACCGCCGTATCCGTACGGCGGCGAGTTCGTGAGCCAGTTCCTGTTCGCGCTGAAGCTCTGCTGGTTTCCGCTGCTCGTCTCGACGGTCGCCTTCGGCTACGGCGCCCCGGGCCTGCAGGCGGCGAACTTCCTCGTCCTCTTCGGTGCCATCGACCGCCTCGGCGGCTTCTTCGTGCTGGCCTCGATCCGCGAGTTCGCGCCGTTCGTGACCGCGATCGTGCTCGCCGGCGTCGCGGGCACGGCGATCACCGCCGATCTCGGCGCGCGCAAGATCCGCGAGGAGCTCGACGCGCTGCAGGTGCTCGGCGTCGACCCGATCAAGAACCTCGTCGTGCCGCGGTTTCTGGCGCTCATGCTCGTGACCGGGCTCTTCAACGTCTACGCGCTGCTGTTCGGCGTGTTCGCCGGAGTGCTGGCGACGATCGTCAACGGCGCGCCGCTGGGCGGCTTCTGGGCGACGTTCTTCGGCCAGGCCTCGCTGACGGATCTCTGGGGATCGTCCCTGAAGACGACGCTGTTCGGCGCCATCATCGCGATCGTCTGCTGCTACAAGGGTATGACCGCCTCGGGCGGAGCCGAGGGGGTGGGGCGCGCGGTCAACCAGGCGGTAGTGATCGCCTTCCTCGGCATCTTCGCGTTCAACTACGTCTTCACGCAGACGTTGCTGGCGACGAACCCCGAGCTGGCGAACCTGCGATGAACGGCGGTTGGACAGCGGTTCCGCGCGAGTGGATCGCCAACGCCGGCGGGATCGCGAAGTTCAGCGGGCGGATCGTCGGAGAGGTCTACGGCCTGCGGGTGTTTCGCTTCTTCGGGGAGGCGCTGCGCCAGGCGGGGATCCTCATCGTCTCGTCGACCCTTGTCATTTGGGGATTGGTCTTCATCATCGGGCTGCAATGCGGCATCGAGGGCGCATACTTCAACCGCTCGGTCGGCAACCCCGCCTACGCGGGCGTCTTCGCCGCGTGGTGCGATCTGCGCGAGCTGGTGCCCTACGCGTTCGGCTACATGATGGCGGCGAAGGTCGGCACCGGGATCGTCGCGGAGCTCGGGTCGATGCGGATCTCCGACGAGATCGACGCGCTCGAGGTCATGGGCATCAGCTCGATCACGTTTCTCTGCGCGACGCGCCTGTTCGCGGCGTGGCTCGTGCTGCCGTTCGTGTACATCGCGGCGATCGGAGCCGGCTTCCTGGCCAGCTACATCGCGGTGGTCGAGCAGATCGGCGAAGTCTCGAGCGGCGGGTACTTCCTCATCTTCTGGATGTTCCAGAACCCGCCCGACCTGCTCTACAGCTTGTTGAAAGCGATGGTGATGGCGACGGCGATCGTGCTCGTGGGGTGCTACTACGGCTACAACGCGAGTGGTGGACCGGTTGGCGTGGGTACGGCGACGGCGAAGTCGATGGTGTTGAACATCGTGCTGGTGCACCTGATCGGGATGCTCGGCACACAGCTTTTCTGGGGCGCGAATCCCCGCGCCCCGATCGGGGGGTGACGACGTGAGCGGGCGGTTGCGCGGCAGCGGCGAGGGCGACGAGGACTCAGGCGAAGGCACGAGCGGTGCGGCGGCTGCGGCGGCCGAGAAGGTGAGCGAGGCGGTGACGAAGGGGCGAGAGGAGCTCGCCGCGGCCGCACAGCAGGCTGCCGCCTCGTCGGCGGCCGCGTACGAGAAGTTCGTCGTGCAGGCCAAGGCGGCGGTCGCATCGGCTGCGACGGCAGTGAGCGCGGCGGCCGGGGCGGCCGCGGGAGCGGCGGTGTCGTCCGCAAAGGCCAAGCTGTCGGAGATCCCGAGCGCGGCGGAGTTCCGTCACGGGCGGATCCGCCTGCGCGGGCGCGACGATCCGCCCGCGGAGGTGCCGGCTGCTGCGCCGGCGCCCGAGCCGGCTGCGGCGGAGGACGCGGGTCCTGATCT
>DASYVZ010000030.1:0-3348 GCA_035936515.1 Solirubrobacteraceae bacterium
CGCCAGCGCCGCGGTCGCCTGCGCCTCGGAGATGGCCGCGCCGCGCTCGGCCAGCGCGGCGACGAGGCGCGGCGCGGGATCGTCGAGCGCGACGAGCGTGCCGAGCGCGTCGAGCGTGATCACACGGGCCACTACGCCACCCACTGCCAGGTCGCGAAGATGGCGGTGTAGACGGCCAGCGCGACCGCGAACGCCGCGAGCACGAGGCGCTCCCGGGCTGCGCGGCCGGTCATCCACAGCGCGAGCCAGATCGCCAGCGGAAAGAGCACCGCGACGAAGCGCGGCAACGACATGAGCGGCTGCGGGGCGACCGGATAGGAGAGCGGCAGCGCGAGCGCCGCGACGACGTAGGCGCCGTAGGCGGCCGGCAGCCGGCGCAGTACGCCGGCCGTCGCGGCGAGCGCCAGCACCAGCCAGGCGAACAGCTCGACGTTGTGGCGCGCGGCCACGAACGGGTCACCGCCCGCCGCGGTGAAGTAGATCGGCTCGCGCCCGCCCGACAGAAGCTGGCGCGCGCCCTGCCAGGCGCCGACGAGACCATCCCAGGCGCCTGCGAAGGGGCCCGCGAAGGAGCGAAACCAGACCTCCTGGGCGCGAAAGGGCGCGAGCGGGTCGTGGCCGCCGAGGGCCAGCAGCGCGCAGAACGACGCCAGCCCGAGCGGCACGAGCGCGAGCCACAGCGCGTCGGGGCGCAGCGGGCGGCGCGTGGCCAGGCTCGGCCGCGCGACGTCCCAGAGGTAGATCATCGCCAGGGGCACGAGCAGCAGGACGCCGGCGCTGCGCGTCATCGCGGCGAGCATTCCGAGCAGCCCCGCCCAGGCCCAGCGCTCGCGCCGCGCCGCATAGACCGCACCGATCGACAGGGCGAGAAAGAGCGACTCGCTGTAGACCGCCGAGAAGAAGAACGACATCGGAAACAGCGCCGTGACGAGCACCGCGTTTCGCGCGACGGCGCGATCGTGGTCCAAGGCGACGAGCCGGTGCAGGAGCACGAGCGCGACCGCCAGCAGCACCGTGGAGAGCAGCGCGCCGCCGATCAGCCCGGAGCCGAACGGCGCTCCCGCGAGCCGGACCAGCAGCGGATAGAGCGGAAAGAACGCCGTGCGCGCGCCGTCGCCGTACCCGTCGGCGGCGATCTGCAGAAACCAGACCGAGTCCCAGCGCCCGAGCGGCGCCGCGAGCAGATCCCCCGTGGGTCCGAACGGCGTGGTCAGCCCCCTCGGGTCGAAGTCCTCGACGCGCTCGGAGAGACCGAACAGCGCGAGGGCGACGACCGCGGCCGCCCAGACGAGCAGGCGCGAGATCCACAGCGCCCGCCAGGCATCGGCCAGCGCGGCGTCGGCGGCCGCGGTTGCGCGGACCGACTGGTCGGGCACGACGCGCGACAGCATCCGGCCATCTTGGCAACGACGTGCACGGCAGGACGGCAGCCGCCGAGCGCGAATATCGGGCGAGCTAGAATCGATCGTCGCGCGGCCGTCAATCTCTGGCCCACGCGACCACTGATCCGATGTCCGCTCGCCGCGAACGCCAGCGTCGACGCCGCCGCAGAGGCGGGGCCGCGCGCGTCATCATCATCACGGTCTCCGTCCTGGTGGCCGCATTGATCATTGCCGGGCTCAGCGCCGTCGGCTACGTCGTCGGCATTGCGAACTCCGCCCCCGAGCTCAGGTCGCTCAAGCCGCAGGACCCGGGCCAGTTCTCGACGATCTACGCCTCCGACGGCAAGACGCAGCTGGGCAAGGTCTCCAACGACGTCCTGCGGATCCCGATCTCGACGGCGAAGATGCCCCAGAACGTCCGCGACGCGACCGTCGCGATCGAGGATCAGCGCTTCTACCGCCACCGCGGCGTCGACTTCGAGGGCGTCGTCCGCGCGGCGTTCAAGAACGCGAACTCCGGCAGGACGATCCAGGGCGGATCGACGCTGACGATGCAGCTCGTCCGCACGCTCTACACCGGCGACCGCGATCGCTCGCTGAAGCGCAAGGTCCGCGAGGCGAAGCTTGCCGAGGAGCTCGAGAACGCCCATCCCGGCAAGGAGGGCAAGGAGTGGATCCTCACCAAGTACCTCAACTCGGTGCCGTACGGAACCAATGACGGCAAGCAGGCAATCGGCATCCAGGCCGCGTCGCGCGCGTACTTCAACAAGGCCGCCGCCGAGCTCACGCTCGCGGAGGCCGCGTTGCTCGCGGGGCTGCCGCAGGCGCCCAGCGACTACAACCCGTTCAGGGAGCCCGAGGCGGCGACGGCGCGGCGCAACGAGGTCCTGCGCAAGATGGCCGACCAGGGCTACGTCAGCGACAGCGAGGCGCAGGCCGCGATCAGCCAGCCGATGGAGCTGCACCCCAACAAGTACTTCCGCCAGAAGCGCGAGAGCTTCTTCTTCGACTACGTCACCGACGAGCTGATCAAGCGCTACGGGCAGAAGAAGGTGCGCAGCGGCGGCCTGCGGATCCGCACGACGATCGACCTCAAGCTCCAGCGCAAGGCGCGCCAGGCGATCTCCAAGAACCTGAGCTTCGACGGCGCGCCGTCGGCGGCGATCGTGAGCATCGATCCGAAGAACGGCTACATCCGGGCGATGGCCTCGTCGGCGAAGTACTCCAACTCGCAGTTCAACCTTGCCGCCGACGGCAAACGCCAGCCCGGCTCGGCGTTCAAGATCATGGCTCTCGTGGCGGCCGTACGCGAGGGCATCCATCCGGCCGCGGCCAGCTTCCAGTCGGCTCCGCTGAAGCTCGGGCCGCAGTACGGCAGCGTGCTGATCAACTGCTACGGCGGGAAGTGCTCGGGTGGCTCGAAGAACCTGATCTCCGGCACGCTGTCCTCCGACAACGGCGTCTACATCCGCCTCGCGCTCAGCCTCGGGCCGAAGAAGGTCGTCAAGGCCGCCAAGGACCTCGGCATCACCTCGCCCCTGCAGGGCTACCCGTCCGAGACGCTCGGCGGCCTCGAGAAGTGCTGCTCGCCGCTGGAGATGGCCAACGCCTACGCGACGATCGTCGGCGGCGGCTATCGCAACACGCCGAAGGCGATCACCGAGGTGCGCCACCCCGACGGCAAGATCGACGACCTGTCCAAGCCGGTGCGCAAGAAGGTCTTCGACGCGGCGGCGATGCACGAGGTCGTGAAGATCCTCGAGATGAACATCAGCCAGCCGGGCACCGGCGGGCGGGCGCGCACGGGGTGTCCCGTCGGCGGCAAGACCGGCACGACCGACAAGAACTCCGACGCCTGGTTCGTCGGCTTCTCGCCGCGCCTGGCGACGTCGACGTGGGTCGGCTTCCCGCAGGGGCGCATCCCGATGGGCCCGCTCTTCAACGGCCAGAACGTCGACGGCGGCAC
>DASYVZ010000031.1:0-12109 GCA_035936515.1 Solirubrobacteraceae bacterium
CGGGCTTGACGCCCAACTCGTAGGGGTCGAAGTAGTCGCTCGTGATCGGCGCCGCCTCCGTGTCACCGCCGCCGGTGCCCGCGGCCTGCGCGCCACCGGTGCTGCCCGGCGGGTCGTTGAAGCCGCCCGGACCGCCTGTGAGTTCTTCGTCCGGCGACAGCGCCGCGGTCAGCTTGTCCGCCGCCGCGGCGAGCGGCAGCTGGTCGGCTAGCCAGCCCGCGGGGTGCCCGACGGCCAACACGACCGTGCGCTGGATCCCCGAGTCCATCTTCTTGCCGGAGTTGCGGATCGACGCGCCCTCGATGACCAGCAGCAGGATGACGGCGACGAAGACGCAGATGAGCGCATCGCGCGCGCGCATCGTGCGGCCGGTCTCGCGGTCGAGGATGAAGGGGTTGTGGAGGTCTCGTGGCATGGGCGGGTTCTCTAGAACGAGAAGTAGATGAACGGTGGCACACCCTGGCTGGAGACGGTCGCAGCGACGAGCATGATCACGATCGCCATGCTCGCTCCCAGGGCGGCGGGGTGCAGCCGCTCGAAGCGTAGGCGCAGCCGATCCAGCGGCTTGGCGGGCACGAGCTGCGAGACGATGACGATGAACGTCGCGAGCACGACGGGCACCGTCCACAGCGTCGCCGGCCCTGGCTGCGCGAGCTGCGCGAAGAACGCGCTTGCCAGCCCGAGGTCGGGCGCACGGAACGGGATCCACGCGAGCACCACGACGTGGAAGACGATCAGCCAGCCCAACCAGCGCGGCAGCTTGACGCGGCCGCGGAACTGGTGCTCGACGACCAGCGCGATGCCGTGGATCAGGCCCCACAGGATGAACCCCCAGGCTGCGCCGTGCCACAGGCCACCCAGGCCCATCGTGATCATGAGGTTGCGGATCGTGCGCCAGCGGCCGCCGCGGTTGCCGCCGAGCGGGATGTAGAGGAAATCGCGCAAGAAGCGCGACAGCGTCATGTGCCAGCGCTGCCAGAACTCGCCGAAGCTGGCGGCGCGGTAGGGGCGGTCGAAGTTCTGTGGGAAGACGAAGCCCATCAGCAGCGCCACGCCGATTGCGATGTCGGTGTAGCCAGAGAAGTCGCAGAAGATCTGTACGGCGTAGGCGTAGGTGGCCAGCCAGACGTCCGGCGCGGCGTAGGCCTGGGGAACCCCGAACACGGGGTCGACGATCTCGCGCGCGAGCGTGTCGGCGATCGCCACCTTCTTGACGAGGCCGATGATGATCAGCCCGACCCCGGCGCCGACGGCGACCTTGCGCGGGTCGCGCGGCATCTCGAGCTGCGGCATGAACTCGCGCGCACGGACGATCGGCCCCGCGACGAGCTGCGGGAAGAAGCTGAGGTACAGCGCGACATCGATCGTCCCGGCGGGCGGGATCTCGCGGCGGTACACGTCGACCGTGTAGGAGATCGCCTGGAAGACGATGAAGCTGATCCCCACCGGCAGCGCGATCGCCGCGAGCGGCATCGACAGCCCGAGGCCGACGCGGTCGAGCGTCGCGTTGACCTCGGTGGCGAAGAAGCCGTAGTACTTGAACACGCCCAGGGTCACGAGGTTCAGCGCGACCGCGCCGGCGACGATGCGCTTGCGCGCGCGCGCATCGTCGGTGCGATCGAGGAGCTTCGCAGCCGCCTGGTTGCCGAGCGTGATGCCGGCCAGCAGCAGGCAGAAGATCGGGCCCGCCGCGCTGTAGAACAGGTAGCTGGCGGCGATCATCGTCGCCTTCCAGACGTGCCGGCGTCGCATGAGAGCCCACGAGAGCGCGAGCACGATCGCGAAGAAGACTGCGAACTGGACCGTGGGGAAGACCATGCGGATGTCCGCGTGCATCGGACCGCGGCCGGAGGAACTTACCGAAGGCTCCTGCAGCTCAGCTGCGTACGAGGCCCGTCCTCGCGGGTATCCCCGCCTCAAGATGGCGCGGCTGCGGCCTCAGCGCGACTGCCCGCGCGGTCTACACTGATGAGAGACATGGGCCTCCCGCCGCTTCAGAACCGCCCCTGCGGCGGTCGCTACGGCGACATCGTGCAGGCGATCGGCAACACGCCGCTCGTCGAGCTCAAGCGTCTGAGCCCGAAGCCGGGAGTCCGCATCTGGGCGAAGATGGAGTCGATGAACCCAACCGGCTCGGTCAAGGACCGCGTGGCCCGCTCGATGATCGAGCACGCCGAGGAGTACGGGCTCATCCGGCCTGGCCACACGATCCTCGAGCCGACGTCGGGCAACACCGGCATCAGCCTGGCGATGATCTGCCGCCGGAAGGGCTATCCGCTGAAGGTCGTCATGCCCGACAACGTGACCCCGGAGCGTACGCAGCTGCTGGAGATGTACGGCGCGCAGATCGTCTACAGCCCCGGCGGCCAGGGTTCCAACGGCGCCGTCGCGATGGCCAACGACATCGCGCGCGACACCGAGACGTACTACATGCCCTACCAGTACGGCAGCGAGGCCAACCCGCTCGCGCACTACAACGGCACGGCGCCGGAGATCCTCGAGGAGCTCGACGAGATCTCGGCCTTCGTCGCCGGGCTCGGCACCGGCGGCACGTTGATGGGCAACGGGCGGCGCTTCAAGGAGGAGTTCGGCGACGCGGTGAAGATCGTGGCCGCGGAGCCGATGCAGGGCGAGCCCGTGCAGGGGCTGCGCTCGCTCGACGACGGCTTCATCCCGGAGATCATCGATCTGAGCCTGCTGGACCGCAAGATCTTCGTCACGAACACCGACGCGATCATCTGGACGCGCAAGCTCCTCGACGAGGAGGGCATCTTCGCCGGCGTCTCGTCGGGCGCGATCGCCCGCGTCGCCGTGCGGATCGCCAACGAGATCGACGAGGGGAACATCGTCTTCGTCGTCTGCGACGACGGCTGGAAGTACCTCTCCTCCGGCATCTACACCAAGCCCGTCGAGGAGATCGAGAACCTGGACTCCACCGTCTGGTGGTGATCCGGCGGGCGCCCGCGCCCGCACGTGGTCGTGTAGCGATCGTTGCCACCGACCGTACGGCGAGTGACGGCGCGCAGTCGTATGTAGCGTGCAGGACCCCTACAGGAGACTGAGATGGAGCTCGACCACTTCCTGCGCGACCCGCAGTCGCGCAGGCGTTTCTTCCGCATGACGGGCGTGAGCGCCGCCGGCGCGTCGGCGGTGCTGCTCGGCGCGTGCGGCGACGACACGAAGAACCCCGTGCAGCTCGGGCCGGACGAGTCCGACCAGGCGGACGTCGAGATCCTCAACGGCCTGCTCGACCTCGAGCTCATGGCCATCGCCGCATACAAGGCCGGGGCGCCGAAGCTCGGCGGCGAGCGGCTTGGGATCGTCAAGGTCTTCCTCGAGCAGGAGCAGGCGCACGCCGACGGCCTCTCCGGGTCGATCGAGGACCTCGACGGCAAGCCCAACCGGGCGAAGAGCGACTACGACTTCCCCGTGCTGCGCACCGACGCCGACGTCCTGCGCTTCGCGCTGGATCTGGAGAACACGGCGATCGCCGCGTACATCGACGCGCTGCCGAAGTTCTCGGAGAAGAAGCTGCGCTCGACCGCGGCGTCGATCATCACCAACGAGGCCGAGCACGCCAGCGTGTTGCTGCACGCGCTGGGGCGTGAGCCGGTGCCGGCGGCGCTCGTGACCGGCAGGGCGGCGTGATGGCGTTCGTTGCAATCACCGACGGCGCGGCGTCGACTGCCGAGGTGGCGGCGTTCGAGCGCGACCGCCGCGAGCTGCTGCGCCATGGCTTCGGTTTCGGTGGCACGGCGCTCATGGCTTCCTCGATCCCGCTGCTGTGGTCGGTGCGCAGCGCCTTCGCCGAGGCCGGGGGCGACGGCGACGCGCCGGTCCTGGCGAAAGCGATCAACCTCGAGCGCGTGACGGTCGTCGCCTACGACAGCCTGATCGCCGGCGAGCTGCTGTCGCCCTCCGTCCGCGGGGTGTTGCGGCGCTTTCGCGCCCATGAGCAGCAGCACGCCGAGACGCTGACGACGTCGCTTACGAGCCTTGGCGGCACGCCCCCCGCGCCACCGGCGGGGCCCGCCGACGTCGACCGGGTCGTCGAGGGGCTGCGCGACGTGCGCTCGCAGAGCGACGTGCTGAGCTTCCTCATCGAGCTCGAGACGGCGGCCGTCGCCGCGTACTTCGACGCACAGGCGAAGCTCAGCGAGCCGAAGCTGCTGCAGACCAGCGCGTCGATCATGGCCAACGAAGGCCAGCATCTCGTCGTCCTGCGCCGGAGGGCCGGCCGCGACCCGCTGCCCAACGCCTTCGAGACCGGAGAGCAGTGATGTCACCATTTCGTCAAGACCTACAGGAGGGCTTCTAAGTCATGCCATTCAACCTCGGGCCCGGAGAGCTGCTGCTCATCCTGGCGATCGCACTTGTCGTACTCGGACCGAAGAAGCTGCCGGAGGCCGGCCGGTCGCTGGGCCGCGGCCTGCGCGAGTTCAAGGACTCGGTGTCGAACATGTCCGTCAAGGACGACGACGACGACACGAGGCGCCTGAAGGCCTAACGGGGCCGTGGCGTTGCAGCGCGTAGCCTTGGCGCGGTGAGGATCGACCGTGCACTGCTCGACGAGATCGTCGCGCACGCCATCCGCGACGCGCCGAACGAGTGCTGCGGCCTGATCGTGGGCCGCGACGGGTCGGCGACCGCCGCGCATGCGCTGGAGAACCTCGCGGCGAGCCCGTTTCGCTTCGACATCGACGGCCGTGAGCTGATCAAGTTCGCGTTCGCCGACGAGGAGGAGGGCGAGGACGCACTCGTGGCGATCTACCACTCGCACACCCGCTCGGAGCCATATCCGTCGCAGACCGACGTGAACTTCGCCGCCGGCTGGCCCGGCGTGGAGTGGCTCATCGTCGGGGTCCCCTCCAAGGCGGCGGACGCCGAGCCCGAGGCGCGGTCGTACCTCATCGAAGACGGCGTCATCCGGGAAGTCGAGCTCGAGGTGGTCTGACATAGCCACGCTCGTCTGCCCACGGTGCGCGGAGCCCCATCCGCCTGACGAGCGCTTCTGCCGGTCTTGCAACATGCCTCTGGTGCTGGCCGGCGCCGAGGCGATCGAGGAGCCTTTGAGCGAGCGCCACGCGCGCGCGCGCAAGGTCGACCCGCGCTACATCGAGGGCAACCTCGTGCGCGTCGCCGGTGCGATGAACCTGGCCGAGGCCGAGTTCATCCAGGGCCTGCTCTTGGAAGAGGGGGTTCCGTCCACCCTGCGCCGCACCCGCGGCTTCGACGTTCCCGAGATGCTCGCAGCAGGCCCGCGCGACGTGCTGGTGCCGGCGTCGGGGCATGGCGCGGCGCGGGAGGTGCTGCTGCAGGCGGAGATCGTGAGCGACGAGCCGGTGAAGGAGACGGCGCCGTCGCGGGTGCTGGCGGCGCTGTTGGGGGTCCTGGCGCTGGGGGCGCTGGTGATCTGGCTGGGGACGGAGCTCGGCTGATCACCTGTCGCTGCCGCAACGAGGAGAGCTGGGCGTGCGGGCCGATCACCTTTTGGGGTGGAATACTCGCGCCCAATGACCATGCTGCTGGCCGGACTGGGTATCGCGCTCGTCGCGCTCGGCGCGCTGGTGCTGTTGCGCTATCCGGATCGCCCCGGCGGCAATGTGCGCCTGTTGGGGCTCGAGGTCAGCTCTGTCGGGGCCGGGTTGCCGCTCGTCGCACTCGGCGTGCTCGCGATCGCGATCACGGTCGTGCGGGAGGGCGACCCGTCGCCGGCGCGCGACGAAGCGCCCGTCGAACGAGGCGAGACGGCCGCGCCGCCCGGGCTCGCCCAGGACGGATCCGAGCGGATCCCGCTCGCGGACGAGGCCGAGACCCCCGCCTGCATCGCGAAGTTCTTCGCGCGATCCCCCGCCGTGCCCGCCGACCGACAGCGATTTCTGCCGCGGCGCAACGAGTGGATCGTCGTGCTCAAGGACAACGAACCGAAGAGCGCCGAGTTCGGCCTCGTCCTCCGCTCGCGCGGGCGCGCCGTCGGCGCGGCGAAGATGCGCTTCGACGTCGACGGGCAGGAGTTCCTCGTCGACGGCCTGGTCGACGCTGGCTGCCGCCCCGCCCAATGGAACGCGAGCGGCGACCCGGCGACGGTCAGCCCGGCGGCCGTGCCGATCTCCGACGATCTTCACCTGACGCTCGGCGGGGCGACATACAGGATCGCCTTCAACGAAGGCGCTCCGAGAACCATCATGGAGATGACCGGGGGCTGATCGCGGCCACGACCTACTCACAGCGGCTGCCGAGACCGGCGACATCGAGGCGAAGTCGATCACCCTTATAATGCCGCTGGTTCGCCGGCCGTGGCGCTTGCTGCGGTGTAGGTCGGCCGTCAGGCGGACTGCACGACCCAGATGTGGTTGCCGTCGGGATCCTCGATGGAGAACATCCGCGGCACCGGGCCGTCGCCGCCCATCATCTCGCCGGTCTTGACGCCGTCGATCGCCTGGACGCGCGCGTACTCTGCCGCGACGTCGGGCGTCTCGACGCCGATCGCGCTGCCGCCGGGCCCCCAGTCGCCCATCGGGGGGTTGAGCGCCAGGCGCGCCGTCGAGCCCGGCGGGGCGACCTCGACCCAGCGGTTGCCGCCCTCGTCGCCGAACGCGACGTCGGCGCGCAGCTCCCAGCCGAGCGTCTGTGTGTAGTAGGCGATCGCCGCGTCCTGATCGGCGATCGTGAACATCGCGACGCCGATGTTCGAGATGGTGGTGGATGCCTGCGTGGGATTGCTCATAGCACCAAGACTCTCGCACTCGCGCAAACTCATCGCACGAGATCGCCCACCGCGCAATGTGCGATCGGGTGCGTCGACCAGCCGAAGCTGAGCGGGTCTTCGCCAGCGTCCCCAGCGCGCACACTGGACCCGCGACGCAAACGCCGCCGACCGTCGCTCGCGGTGTCCAGGTCACCTGGAGGCGGTGGTCGGCGCGCGCGGGCTGCCCTGGGAGAACGGCGCGCCGGAGCCGGCCGGGGTGGGGGCCGCGGCCGCGGCGGCCAGGCGGCACATTAGCTCGGCGGCGTCGTTGTCGTCGAGGGCCTGTTCGACGGCAAGCGAGCGCCACGTCGCGAAGGCGAGCGCGTGGCCGATCGCGGCCTGCACGCGCGCCCGGGCGCGCCCGCGGCCGGTGCGTCCCTTCATGAGCACGTCGCGCGCGGCGGCGAGGTACTCGTGGTAGCCGCGCATCAACCGGGCGGTGACGGCGTGGGTCGCCTCGTCGCGCAGCAGGTTGCTGCGCATCGGCTCCGTGCGGCGGTAGTCGGGATACAGCTCGCCGAGCGCGACGCGCAGCCGCTCGTCGGCGTCGGCGATCGCCGCCCACGCGCAGGGGTCGGGCGGCGGGTTCGCCGCGCGCCAGTGCGACGAGCACGCCTCGAACAGCGCCTCCTCATTGGGGAAGTGGCGGTACAGCGTCGAGCGCCGGACGCCGGCGTGCTCGGCGACGGCGCTGATCGAGGTGCGCGCGGGCCCCAGCGTGCCGTGCAGCTCGACGGCGCTTTCGGTGATGCGCCGGCGGGTCTCCTCCTCGAGCTCTGCGCGGCGCTTCTTGCGGTACGGACGTTTTTCGTCGGCCATTGGTGTTCGATCATCTTGACAGAGCGGGCGGCGTACCGCTACATTCACGCGACACCAGTGTACGTTGAAAGGAAGAACACGATGGAAGCCACCGCAGTCAAGGTCGTTGGTCCGCAGGACGGCACGTCCGGTTTCCTCGGCAGCATCGGCGTCCGGTTCATGATCGACGGCGCGGAGGCCGGGCAGCGGTTCTCGCTCGTCGAGCACCCGATGTCCGCGCGGGCGCTCGCCGCGCCGCTGCATCGCCATACGCGCGAGGACGAGTACAGCTATGTGCTCGAGGGGCGCATGGGCGCGCTGCTCGGCGACGACGTCGTGACCGCCGGCCCTGGCGACCTGGTGTTCAAGCCGCGCGACCAGTGGCACACGTTCTGGAATGCCGGCGACGAGCCGTGCCGCATCCTGGAGATCATCTCCCCGGCCGGCTTCGAGCGCTTCTTCGCCGAGCTCGACGCGATGGGCGGCGCGCTGCAGGCCCCGCCGCAGGCGCTCGACGAGTTGTCGCAGCGCTACGGCCTGGAGATGCAGCCCGACACGATCCCGGGCCTCCTGAAGCGCTTCGGCCTGGTCCTCGGCGAGGATCTGCGCTGAGCTGCGCCTGCCGGCGCACGCGGGATGGACGCACGCCACAAGCAGGCGCCCACCGGGCCTCGTCCTCGTCCTCGCCTGCGCCAAGCGCTGCTGTGCGGCGACCCCAAGGGTCGTCGCACAGCCACCGGCGAGATGACCAGCGGCGCGGCGGGTCATCGCGATGACGACTCTGCTGCGTAGCGCTGCTTGAGCCGCGTGACCTGTCCAAGGCGCAGGAGATCGATCTTCGCGTGCAGCATCCGGCGCTCGTACGAGACGGCCTGCTCACGCTCGCTCAGCCGGCCGATCAGATCTTTAATCCGTCGCGATGATGACGTTCTCATGGAGGGTCGACCGGCAGGCCGGCCGCGCGCCAGGCCTTGAAGCCGCCCGCGAGGTCTGTCGCTCGCGCGAATCCGAGCTGCTGCAGCGTGGCTGCCGCAAGGCTTGACTGATAGCCCTCGTCGCACATCACGATCACGTGCTGCTCGATGTCGCCGACGCGGTCATCGTGCGCTTCGCAAGTCGGATCGCAGCGCCACTCCAGGCCGTTGCGCGCAATCCAGATCGCGTCGGGCACGACGCCGTCGGCCGCGCGCTGCGATTCTGACCGGATGTCGATCAACACGGCGCCCCCGCGGATCGCGTCGCACGCCTCATGCGGCTCGACGCGATCGAGGCCCGCGCGAGCCTGCGCCAAGAGCTCGTCGATCGTCCTGCGCGAAGGCATCGCTGCAAGCATCGCACTCCGCCGACCGTTCGCGCCGTGGCGCGCCTCGACTCCTGGCTTCTCACGGCCGCTGATCCAGCGGTCCCCGTGAGGGCGAAGCTCTCGCTCGGCGCGAGATGCAGCACTATGTGAGCGAATTGCCGACGCGGTGCTCGCCAAGGATGAGCGCGATGCGCAGGCGGATCTATCAACGGTGGAGGGCGCGTGTGGCAAAGGCGATGGTTGGGATTGCCGGCATGGCGTCCGTTGTCGCTCGTATCGCCCCCATGCGCGCGAGCGGCGCGCGTCCGATCTTTGCCCGCCGGTACGGAGTTCTCGCTCGTCGCGCTGAGCGCGGCGAGGTCGGCAAGCGACGCCGCGCGCTGCTCGCGCATGCCTCTGGGCGAGTGCTCGATCTCGGAGTGGGCAGTGGCGAGAGCTTCAAGCACCTGCCGGCCGCTGTGAGCGAGCTGGTGGCGATCGATCCGGACCCGCTGATGCTGCGCCAGGCCCGCCGCCGGCTGGACGAGGCGAGCGTGCCGGTTCGCCTCCTACGCGGAGAGGGCGAGCAGCTGCCGTTTGACGACGCGACATTCGACAGCGCGATCGTCGTCCTCGTGCTCTGCACGGTCGACGATCCCGCGGCGACAGTGGCAGAGCTACATCGAGTAGTTCGCCCGGGTGGCCGCTTGCTCATGATGGAACACGTCCGTGCCGCCGACGACACGCTCGCCCGCTGGCAGGACCGCCTGCAGCGTCCGTGGTCGTGGCTCAACGGCGGCTGCCACCCCAACCGCGCGACGTTGGAGGTGATCGAGACGGCCGGATTTCCAATCGGCAGGCTCGAACGCTACGGCTTCGACGTGCTGCCGCACGTCCAGGGCGTCGCCCTGCGCCCGTGACGGCCGGCCGGCCCACGGTTCGCGCCCCGTGCGCGGCGCGACGACCAATGGGCCGGCACGGCTGTGATGAGGGCCTTCCTGCTTAGCGAGCAGCTACTTCCCGACGGGGACGACGAACATGCCTCTCGGCTCGGGCTCGACTCGCGGCGAGTGCTCGGCCGCGGTGTGGAGGCCCGGGCCCTCGAACGGCGCACTGGGGCCGCAGCCGACGTTCCCGCACCCGAACGCCCCGTGCTCCGCCGCGTTTTGCGTGCCCTTGTTGTGCGGCAGAACCAGACAACCGTGGGCGGGGCTCGCTGCCCCGAGGAACAGCGGTGCGACGGCACCGGCAGTCGCGAGCATTCTCTTCAGTCTCATCTCTGCTTCTTCTCTCGCGTTCGGCGGCGCATGTACCCGCGGCGCCCCCACCGAAAGGAACCTTTGCCGGCGGCTGTCATCGGCATGACACTTCCGAGCGACCGCTACGCCGCCGTGGTCTCGCCTCATCGTCCAGACACAGCTCGGTGCCTTCGGCATCGATGGGTGCTCCACCGCTCGCAGCCAGAGTTCTGACAGTGTCGTCGTCGCAAAGGCCTCGCCAAGCAGCTCAATCCAACCGGCGCCGTTACAGCCGCGCGCGCCGCGGTCCTCGCGGCGGCACTGGCCGACCGATTCCCAATGGTCTAGCCGCCGCGGGCCGGCAACGTCACAGGCTGCGCCCGCCGGTTTGCGCGAATAGTGCGCGCTCTGCGGTCCTGGGCTCCGAGCACGGCTCGCTGCGTCCCCGCGCTGGTGAAGCCGGGTCTTCGCCGAGATGTGCCTGACCGAGCGTCGGATTGTCAGCCAGGTCCTTGCAATGCGTCCGCCCGCACCCGCGCCTGCATCGTGCGGTCGAGGGTGACGCCGCCGACGATCAGCGCACCGGTTGCCGCGAGCAGGCCGTAGCCGAGTGCGTTCGAGCTGTCGAACTCCTCCCAGGCGCGCAGCGCGGCGATGAGCAGCAGCGCTGAGGCGAAGACGGCGGAGCGGACGAAGACCTGCCACGCGCTCCAGCGCGCATCGCGCGAGAGCAGCAGCGCTGCTGTGCCCGACGCCGACAAAAACGCCGCGATGACGCGGCTGGTAAGCGGCGTGAGCTTCCATGGCGCCAGGTCGATGGCGACCGACGGTGCGACGTACATCACGAGCGCGATGACGAGCAGCGCGGCGCCGCCGATGCCGATGAGCGCGCGTAGCGGGCGGGGAACGGCCGCGTCGGCGAGGTTGGGGAGCCGGGATCGGCCGCGCGGTTGCGCAGGTACAGCAGCGGCACGAGCAGCGGGGTCGTCACGTACAGCGACAGCCAGGCGAAGAACGCGACGTGGCCGTGGTTGAACTTGTCCCAGTGCAGGAAGGTGGAGATGCCCATCAGCCACGCGAAGAGCGCGATCCCTGGGAAGTAGGCGGCGACCGCGTGCCAGCTGCCGCCGAACGAGACGCGATAAAAGAAGTACGCGCCCGCGCCGTAGCAGCTGCCCATGAACATCGCGGTCATCTCGGGCTTTACCGGCCATGCGAAACCGCCGGGCTGCAGGAGCGAATCAGCCGTCTTGCCCGCTTCGGCTGCGAACAGGTACAGCAAGACCGACGCCGTCATGAGGACGACGAGGATGAAGATCCCGATCCACCTCAGCTCGGGGCACACCAAGTCCCACCGAGCGCGCGGACTCTCAGCGTCGGCGGCCGTCATGGCCATTGTCTTCGACAGATCGCGCAACGTTACGCACCTCGCGGCAACACGACGTGATATCGCGCGCGCCACCTCCGACGCGTCAATGGCCGAAACATCATCACGCGCGTGATCCCGCGTCGTGACGCGCAAGGTGCGAGATCCGCACGTGCCGCGTCACGACCGACCCGGGCTGTTCCGAAGGAGCAGCGCGTCGTTTCGCGGGGTAGCCGGTGAGCAATGAAGCGGCGAATCCTGGCGGTGCTGCTCGACTTCGGCGACACGCTTGCAGACGAGGACACCGAGCGACGCGACGCATCGGGATTCGCCTACGACGTCGACCTGCTGCACGGCGCGCGGGAGCTGCTCATCGCGCTGCAGCAGCGCGGCTATCGCGTCGCGCTGGTCGCCGACGGGCGTGTCGACGACAGCGCCGTGCTGCGCGCCCGCCACGAGCTCGACTCGTTGATCGACGCGGTGGTGATCTCCGAGGAGGTCGGCGCCGCGAAGCCGAGCCGACGTCCGTTTGACGTCGCGCTGCATCGGCTCGGGATCCCGGCGGCCGAGGCCGGGCGCGTCGTGATGGTGGGAAACCGGTTGGAGCGCGACGTCCACGGCGCGAACGACCGGGGGATGGTCAGCGTCTGGATCGACTGGTCGGCGCGCTATCGCAA
>DASYVZ010000032.1:0-2261 GCA_035936515.1 Solirubrobacteraceae bacterium
TCTCACCCCCGAGCTCGTGCAGGCGGGCGGCCAGCGCCCCGGTGATCGCACCGGCGCCGCCCTCCGGGCTGGGCCAGCCGACGGCGTGGCCGAGCAGGTTCAGCCAGGCCCCGGCGATCGCGCTGCCCGAACCGTTCAGCGGCGCGTCGCCGTGCAGCGAGGAGCCGAACAGCCAGGCCGCGCCGTCGCCGCCGAACAGCTCCCCGGCGAGGGCGTCGGCCGGCATGAGCAGCACGCGCGCGAACTCGAGCATGCCCTGCAGCTTCAGCGCGGCGCTCATGCGCACGGGACCGGCGACAGGAGGGAAGCCGGCGAGCATCATCGCCTTGACGGCCTCGAAGTGGCGCAGGTAGGGCGCGGCGAACGCCTCCCAGCGCCGGCCGTCGCCGGGCGCCAGCGCCTCGAGCGAGGCCACCGTGTGGGCGAGGTTGCGCGACAGCGTCGCGCCGCGCCCCTCCGGCAGCGGGTGGACCATCGCGAACTCGGGCTGGATCCAGCGCAGCCCGTGGCGTTCGAGCTCGAGCCCGGCGAAGACCGGTGACGCGATCCCGGCGGGATGCACGGCCGAGAAGACGTCGTGGCGGAACCCCGGCAGCGTGAGCTCGCCGGTCTGCGCCGCGCCCCCGAGCGTCGCGGCGGCCTCGACGCAGAGCACCGAGCGCCCGCGGAGCGCCAGCGTGACCGCCGCCGTCAGCCCGTTCGGTCCAGCGCCGACGACGACGGCGTCGTAGCGTTGGCCCCCCATCGCTAGGCCGTCCTGTCGGCGACCTGCGCGAGCATGCTCGACTCGCGCCGCTCCTCGCCCCAGAACGCCTGCTGGGCCTTGCGGCCCGTCGAGCGGTAGGCCTGCTCGAGCGTGACAGGCATGTCGTCCCAGGTCCCCGCTGCGCGCAGGTAGGCCTGCCCGTCGAGCTCGTAGGCCAGCAGCCGGTTGCGCGCGCGGCCCATGAAGTGGCCCTGGTGCGTGTCGAGGCAGATGGCCGCCAGCGGCGTGCAACCGGGCGGATACGCCGGTGGCTCGTCGCGGCCATAGCGCACCATGAGGTCGCTCAGGCGCGCGGCGTAGCCCTCGAGGTCCTGGGGATCGTCGTCGCGCGTGAAGAAGCGCGTGACGGTGACGTAGCCGCGCAGGATCGCCGGGGTGCGCGGCGACAGCGCGCTGATGATCTCGATCTCGAACGTCTGCCCGGCCAGCCCGCCCCTGCGCACGGCGGTGAAGCGGCCCAGGTCGCTGCCGTAGTCGGGCCAGGTCTCGGGCCGCGCGAGTGCCGCCAGCGTGCGCGACGCGTCGGCGATCGGGACCGGCTTGTAGGTGTGCCAGACCTGCTCCTTGCGATCGTGCGCAGGCGGCGTGAGCTCGCCGAGCTTGGCGTGGCGCAGGCGGTACTCGGGCTTGTAGGCGTCGCGCGCGTCCGTGGTCTCGAAGACGATCCCGTGCGCGCGGCGCTCGTCGTCGTGGTAGGCCTCCTCGAACCAGGGGCCGATCAGGCGTGCCGCGCCGGAGAAGAGCTGCTCGCGATCGAGCGTCCCACGCGGCGTGCGCACGCTGTCGAGGATCCGCTCGCGAAAGAACGCGCGGTGGAAGGCCAGCACGTCGTGCGCGTGCAGGCGGTGGCCCTGCTGATGCCAGCGCGTCGTGAGGATCGCGAAGGCCAGCCGCAGGTCCTCGACGTCGCGCAGCTCGGGCAGTCGGGCGTAGTACGCGGCGTTGAGGAAGTCGGTCACCCAGCCGACGGCGTCGGGTGCGGTGATCGAGGTTCCGCTCATCCGCGCCAGCGCGAGCGGCGACGAGCGCCAGACGCGTCGCGCCGCGAGCCCGGCGGCGGTGATCCCGAGCGTGGTGGCCGCGCCAGCGGCGGCGTGCCTAGCGTCCATGGGCGTTCAGGCTACCCCCGCCGTCGTGACAGCCGCCGGCCGGCGGTAGCGTTGGCTCGATGTCCGACCGCTTCGACTCCTACCTGCGTCAGGCCGCCGACCACGTCCGCGACGGCGACCTCTCCCGTGCCGAGGGCTTCGAGCGCCTCGCCCGCCAGACGCTCCAGGCGCTCGGCTCGCCGCCGAGGCTGGCGGCGAGGCTGCATGCGCACCGCGGCGAGCGGGCGATGCGCCAGGCCGACTACCCGCTGGCCGAGGAGGCGTTCACGCAGGCGATCGCCGCGCTGCGCGAAGCCGGCGGCGGCGGCCGCGAGCTCTTCGACCTGCTGCAGCGTGTCGGGCTGGCGCGCTCACACCAGGGCGCGGACGAGCGGGCGCTCGTAGCC
>DASYVZ010000033.1:0-5395 GCA_035936515.1 Solirubrobacteraceae bacterium
GAGGCGCTGGGGGTACGCTGGCGCTGGAGGGCGAGGTAGGCGAGCAGCAGGACGAGCGCGGCGATCTCGGCGACGATCGCGATGACGATGGCCGCGCGGAACGTCGGCTCGGTGTAGTTAAACAGGCCCTTGTCGGTCATCGAGATGAACACCGACACAAGCGCAGTTGCCGAGAGCGCGATGCCGGCGAGGGCGCCAAGCGTTGCGTGGCGTGTGGCGAGCATGATCGCGACAACTCCGGCGCCGAGTCCGTTGAGCAAAAACAGCGTTCCGATCGTCGGGAAGTCGGCGATGAAGTCGGCGTACTGCTGGATGTGCACGGCGCCGACCACGAGTGTCGCGAGCGCTCCGAGATAGCGCAGCGCGTCGCGGGAGGACGGGCTCACCCGAGCGCGCGCGGTGCGCCCAGTGCGAGGTCATCACGCTTGCGTTCTACGGCGAGCTGAGCCACACCGAGATCGCCGCCTACCTCGAGCTGTAGCGGGCACCGTCAAGGGCCGCATGCGCCTCGGCCTAGAGCGACTGCGGGGCGGTATCGAACGATGAGAAGGCGCCGGTGGTGATGATCGCGTTCGATTCGCACCGCGGTGGGGGCACCGTCGACCCCGCGGGCGAGGCGGCCGCGACGGGCGAGGGCCAGGACCTGGCCGATCCGGGCCGATCGCCAGCGAAACAAGTCTGGAGTTGATCATCTCGAGATGGCGGCGAGTGCGTTGCGCGCGGTTGTCGCGTGCAGCGGCGAGAACGCAGGGTTCGCAGCAAGCGCTTCTTGGAGCCAACGCCGCGCCTCGGCATCGCGGCCGGCGGCCTTGGCGGTCATCCCGGCGTGGAAGAGAAAGCCCGGGTCGCGTGTGCCCAGACGCACGGCTTGGCGTGCGTAGGTCAGTCCTTGGCGTGGGTTGCCGGCGCGCGTCAGGGCCCAGCCGAGCGCGTCGGCTGCGCGCACACTGGGTGCGTTTGCCCATGCTGCGCGCCCGGCGGTGACGGCACGGGTGGCATCGCCGTGATCTGCCTCGAACAGTGCCTTTTCGGTTTCGGTGTTTTCGCCGGCGGATTCAAGTCGCTTGAGCTCGTCGGGGACCTTGGCCAGGGTGCGGCGCGCGGCTTGCGTCTGTCCGGCGGCGAGCTGTAGTTCTCCCAGTAAGACGACGTACTCCTGCTTTGGGTCTCGTGCGACGAGCGCTCGCAGACGCGTGATGGCTTGGTCGTGGCGGCCGGTCGCGATGTCGACGCGAGCCAGTCCCGCCTGGGCCGGGGCGTACGCGGGAACCTTGGCCAGGGCGGTGCGAAAGGCGCGCTGCGCCTGATCGGGCCGGTGCTGCGCAAGCTCGAGGTTGCCCAGCAGCGACTGCACGAACGCGACATTTTCGGGTCCCTCGCCGCCGGCCGAGGTGGCCAGCGTCAGTGCCTGCGAGGCGCCGTGCAGGTCTCCGCGCAGTTCGCGCAGATACGCGACCCTGGCGTACGAGTCGAGGTTGGGCTTGCGGTCGACCATCCGTTGCAGGACCCTCGCCGCTTCTCGGTAGCGACCCAGTTCGATGTTGGCGTCGACGAGCACGCCGAGCGTCTTGACGACGTCTGGAGCCAGAGCGTGTGCTCTCTCGCCGTCACTCAGGGCGCCGCGGAAGTCGTGGCGGCCGAGGCGCAGGATGCCGCGTTCGGTGTACGCCGCGGCGCTGGAAGGGTCGCGCTTGATCGCGTCGGCGAGCGCCGCGTCCGCGCGGACGTAGGCTTGGGTGTCGCCGCCTTGGCGCACGATCCCCAGCAGCGTCGACGCCAGCTCGATCAGCGGCGTCGGGTTGTCAGGTTCAGCGCGGGCTGCGCGTTCGAGCGCGGCGATTTGCTGGCTGGTGGTCGCTGAGCGGTTGCTCTTGGCTTGTGCGCGATCGGCAGGCTCGTCGCGGCCGACGGCGAAGACGAGCAGCGCCACGGCGAACGAGGCGAGGCTGACGATGATGAGCTTGCGCATGCGGGTCTTGTCGCGCCGGTGCGGACGGGCCGCTGGAGGAGCCCGTCCGCGAGGCGGCTTGTTGTCAGGACGGGTTTTCCGCCGGTGTCGGCTCGTGCAACGGCTCCTGGCGATCCTCGGTGGGCGAGCCGCCGATCTGGTTCTTCAGCGAGGGCACGTACGGGAAGCCCTCCAGGAAGTCCTGATCGTTGCGGTCGACGCCGTCGCCGAGCGGCAGCTTCTTACCGCCCTGATCAGGCGGCACGAGGTAGCCGCCCAGGACACGCAGCTCGATGTCGACGACGTCGTCAGCAAGCCGGCGCCCGTTCGGGAAGCCTGCGTTGTCGCCGCCGATGACGCCGAAGCGGTTCTCGTTTTCGGTCGGCGGCACGCCCATGTTGAGCTTCAGCGTGTCCGCAGCGGCCGGCTTCTTGGAGATCTGCGTCACGCCGGGGATGCCGGTGAACAGCGCCTGCACGATGTCGGTGCGGTTGTCGGGCTTGATGCCGAGGTCAAGCAGCTGGTTCAACGCGCCGGCCAGAAACGGGTTCAGCGCGAACTTGCCGAAGTTCTTCAGGTCGCCGGAGGGCTGCGTACGGTTGTACTTGTCCTTCAGCGTCTGCGGGATAAACAGCTCGTTGACCAGCGGATTGCCCACGCGGCTGACCTGCACCCAGTCACGCCCGCGGCGTGTGCGGGTCCTCACTGCGCTGTTGGTGACCTGTAGGCGCTGGCGCTCGGTCGACGCCCACACACCGACGACGGCGTTGGAGCCCGTCGGACCCGACACAGACTTGCGGTCCCGCGTGATCCGTGCCTCCGGGAGCTGCAGCACGATCGACTGCACCCCATAGCCGGCCACCGTGTCGATGCCGCCACCCATGTTGCCGGTGCCGGCGCCCTCCAGGTTGACCGAGTCAAAGATGCGGTCCAGCGGCAGGAAGAACGCGTCGTCGCGCTGACCGGCGAACACCTTGCCGCCGCCCGGCAGCGAGCGGATCGCCGAGTTGGCAAGCTTCTCGTAGTCGGGCATCGTCTTGGGGCCGACGTTGCTCGGCGCCGCACGGAAGTTGCGCCCCAGGCTGCGCGCCGAGGTGCGCTTGCCGCGTCGGTTGTAGGTCTCACGCACGACCTCGTAGGACTCCTTCTGAAACAGCTGCGGGTCGTCGAGGCTTGCGACGACCGGCGTCAGCGAGTGCAGGAAGTTTTTGTTGTTGAACTTCGTGCGAAAGTCAAAGCGGTAACGCACGTCGTAGTTGCCGTCACCGGTGTTGTCGATGTTGATGTAGTACCGCGCGCGATCATCGAAGCGATAGAAGTTCGGGCCCCCGGCGGGATCCTGAAACGGGACCCAGTTGGCGACGATCGCGACCTGACCGCGCGCGCCCTTCGGCGTGAAGGCGTACACATCGGTGTTGTCGCCCGCTGGATCGAGCGACGTCAGCGGCGCCTCGCGATGGCTGGAGCCGGTGCTGATGGCCGCCACGACGGCACCGGCACCAACAGTTGAGAGCACGGCAGCAGCCGTGAGAACGGACTTTCGCATAAAGACTCCTCTTGAGAACACGTGCCGGCAGTAGCGCAACAGCCGCCAGCGTCAGATCACATCGTCGAAGCGTCTTCGCGCCGCTTCAAAGCAGCCTGGCGCCGACCCAGCGCCTATAGCGCGCCAAATCGGCCGGTGAGACGGCCTCACCACAGCCGTCTCGGCGTCTCACCCAGCGATTTCTCAGCCCGTCCACAGCCGGTCCTCTAGCGGAGAAGAAACCCGTAGCTTGGCCGGCGCTCCGGCTCATCCCGCCGGGGAACGGCAAGCGGGCGAGCCAGTGAGCGTGTCGGGAGTCGCGAAAAGCGCCGCCGTTATTGAGGCTGTCCCAGTAACGGCCCGCTGCGGGACTCCCGGCAGCGGAACGTTCAGCGGGACGGCGAGCAGGCGCGCTGGTGCACCTGACGCCGTGCCGTGGGCGAACGGTTCGCGTCCAGCGCGAGTGATTCGCCGCACCCATCCCGTTGGCGCTCAGCAGCGGCCCGGCACGGGTTCTGACGCGCCCGGTGCGATATGCGCACTCGGCGCGTCACGACCGCGAGGGGTGGCCGGGCCGTGACGCGCGAGGTGCGATATCCGCACTCGGCGCGTCATGACGTCGATCGCGCGGCGCTTTGGGCCAAGCCCGCGCCGTCCGCAAGCCGGTCCCTCAGCGGGACGCCGGCACCCGTCCCGCAGCCGAACGGTGGACTGGTTTTGGGCACTCGCGCCGGACGCTTGTCGCGACGCGGCTGTCGCGACACACTGCGGCGGTGGTTCTTCGCGGGCAGAGCGAACGTGGGTCCTGGGAGTTCGTTCAGCGCGCTGCGCACCCGTTGCTGCGCCCGTATGTACGCGGCGGCTATGAGGGTTATGACCAGGCGATGCGTTTGCCGGTGCGCCGCCTCGAGGTGCCGCATGGGGGGATCGTGCTGATCGTCGGGTGGGGTCCGCAGATCGACGTTGACGGGGTGGCGCATACGTCGTTTGTCGCGGGCCTGTACGACTGCCCGGTCGTCGTAACCGACAGTGGCCGGCAGGCCGGCGTGCAGGTCAACCTCACGCCGCTTGGCGCCCGGATGCTGCTTGGGATACCGATGCGCGAGTTGACCGGCCAGACCGTCGCGCTCAACGACGTGCTCGACGATGAGCTGTCAGAGCAGCTCAACGAGCTTGGCGACTGGGAGGCTCGTTTTGCCGCCCTTGACGGCGTTTTACTGCGCCGCCTGCGCGAGGCGCGCTCACCGCGTCCTGACGTCGCCTATGCATGGTCGCGGCTGGATGCGGCGCACGGCCGGGTTGCCATCGCTGAGCTCTGCAGCGAGCTGGGCTGTAGCGCACGCCATCTCTCGGCGCGCTTCGGCGAGGAGATCGGCATGACGCCGAAGGCCTTCGCTCGCCTGCTTCGCTTCGAACGCGCGGCCGCGTTGCTGGCAGACGGGGTGCCGCCGGCCGACGTCAGCCCGATCTGCGGGTTCTCAGACCAGCCGCATCTCAACCGCGAGTTTCGCGCGCTGGCCGGCCGCCCCCCGGGCGCGTTCGCCGCCTCGGTCATAAACGTTCAAGACGGGGTCGGCGTCGCGGCGTAGCGTTGCCCTCATGTCGACAATCTCACCGATCATCCCCTACCGCGACGTGCGCGCCGCGATCGACTTTCTGTGCGACGGCTTCGGCTTTGAGCGCCACGCCTTGCACGAAGACGATGCCGGCGAACTGCAGCACGTCGAGCTCCGACTCGGCGATGACGTGATCATGCCCACATCGGAGAGCATGGGCCAGCCCGGCCACGCCCAGACCTACGTCGTCGTCACCGATGCCGACGCCCACCACGACCGCGCCCAGGCCGCCGGGGCACAGATCACGATGCAGTTGCGCGACACCGACTACGGCTCACGCGACTACGCCGCCAAAGATCCCGAGGG
>DASYVZ010000034.1:0-11318 GCA_035936515.1 Solirubrobacteraceae bacterium
GGCCTCCCCCGTCGTCGTGTCGGCGTCGACGGCGGTCGTAGCCTGCTCGCCGTCGGGCGCAGTCGCCTGCTGCGTCCCCGCATTGCCCCCGCGGCGCAGGTCGGTCAGAGCCGAGAAGAAGGCGCGGCGGTGGCGCTCGGCGGCGGATGGGCGGCGGCGGCGCTTGCGCGTCGGCAGCGCGGCCTTGACCGTCGGCAGCGGCTTGGGGTCGGCGGCGACGCCGAGAATCTTCGGACCGACCGCCGGACGCTCCGCATCGGGTGTCACCGCGGGAGCCTCAGCAGCGGGCGCCTCAGCAGCGGGCGCCTCGGGGAGGGCGGCCTCCGAAGCAGCTTCGGCGTTCGGAGGCGCGGAGACATCCGGGGTCTCCTCGATCGTGGGCTGGCCGTTGATGTGCGCCGCGGAGGCCGACGGCGAAGGGGCGTCAGCCGCGCCGGCGGTGTCGCTTTCTCCCGTGGGTGCAGTCCCCGTCTGGCCGTCAATCCCGGCCGTCATCTCGGCTGACGTCTCGCCGCTCACCGCCATGAGCTTATCGAGGCTTGAGGCAAGGGGGGTCGCGATCTGGATTTGCGGGACATACGGGCGCGTCAGCAGCCTCCGAAGGCGCGCACGAGCACGACGAGCGGGGAGCGAACAGCAGTGCCAGCGGGGCCCATGGGCGGCCCGCGAACGAGCGCCGACCGGGTACGTCAGGAGGTGACGGGAACGTCGGGCGTCGCCGCGATCGCCGCGGCGCTGACCAGCAGGTGGATGTGCGCGAAGCGCTCGGTCAGCGACTCCCCCATCGGGATCGTCAGCGCCAGCGCGAGCAGCTCGCGGATGCACTCGCACAGCGGCGCCTGTGGGGCGCTGTCGCCGACCAGGCACGCCAGACCCGCGAGGTCGATGAACTCTCCCGTGTCGCCGCCGGCAATCGCGGTCACGAACGCCGCCTCCGCGAAGTACTCCACGCGCGCGAGCAACGGGTCGCGGCGGATTCTCCCATCGCCGACGGCCGGTCCGAAGTCGCGGGTGTCCTCGCGCGCGACGATCCGCGCGAGCTGCTCCCCCGCGACGCTCTTGAGCTGAGCCGGCGTCAGGCCCGCCTGCAGCGCGCACCGCAGCGAGCCGATGACCGTCAGCTGCGGGGTTCCGAACGGGATGTCCGTCGCGTAGAGGATCTGCCCCGGCGGGATGTGCGAGTAGACGGCGAGCTGGTCTGTCGCGCTGAACCACGCCGTGTCGAAGAAGACGTTCGGGTACTCGTGGATGCGCTGCCAGATCCACGCGAGGTCGGAGACCGCGCAGTGCGCGAGGATGAACCGCGCGCGCGGGAACTCGACGGCGAGCTCGAGCACGTGCGCGCCCAGCGCCGGGATCCCGCGGCCCGCGTGCAGGAGGATCGGCAGGCGCTCCTCGTCGGCGAGCGCCACGATCTCTCGCACGGGCGGCTCGTCGAGGCCGAACCGCTCGGCGCGCGGGTGCAGCTTGACCCCGCGCGCGCCGGCGGCGATGCAACGCCGGATCTCGCCGACGGGATCCCCCGCCCGCGGGTCGACGCGGCAGAATGCGACGAGGCGTTCGTCGGAGGCCGCCGCGGCCGCCAGCACGTGGTCGTTGGCGGGCAGGTAGCCACTCGGCTCATGCATCGGGAACACGACGGCGCGCGAGCCGAGGGGCGCGAGCGTCTCCAACAGCTCCTCCGCGGTGCACTTGAAGCCGTCGGGATCGTTGGCTCCGATGTGCGTGTGCGCGTCGAAGAGCGTGACCGGCGGCAGCAGCGTCATCGTCTGATCAGACAGCGGCGTAAGCAGGTCGTCGGCGTACACGGCGGGCAGTGTACGAGCAGCGTCTCGTGACTTTCGTGACTAATCGCGTGACCTGGCTGCAAGTCATGCCTAGACTCGGCTCATGAGCTACAGCAACGGATCCGTAGGCACGTGCGCGTGTGGCCGGCTCGCCATCGCGTCCTGCAAGAGCTGCGGACGGACACTCTGCGATGAGCACGCTCGCACGCTTCCACCCGCGCCGGAGGGGCTCTCGCCCAACGCGCTCGCTCGCTTCCAGGTGGCGATCCGCCTTGCGGAGGGACCGCGCTGCGAGGGCTGCCGCGCCGACATCGGCAACCACGCGCTCGAGCAGATCAACAACGCCCCGCGCGCGCCGCTGCCCGAGCACTGGCTGGACCGCGCGATCGCGCTGAGCGGCGACCAGACGCGCAGCGACGCCGAGAAGCTGCGCGACGCCGACCTGCCGTCGTCGCTGACGGCGAAGGACGTCGCCGCAGAGTTCCTGCGGCGCATCGAGCGCCCCGCGCAGGAACGCGTGCCGGTGTCGCCGCCGAGCATCATGCGCAATCCCGACTACCGCGAGGGCTGGTCGGTCGACTGCCGCCGCACCGAGTACACGGTGACCGGCCACGGCGCCGGGCGCTACCGGCTGCCCTGCCTCGTCTCCACGGACGGGGACCTGCTCGGTCCCGCGCTGGACGAAGGCGACAAGCCCGGGCAGACGTGGTGGATCGTGCCGGAATCGGAGATCGAGCTGCCGCTGCTCGTCACGGCCGTCGCGCAGCTGCTCGTGCTCAGCGCCTTCATGCCGCCGCCGAGCACGCCGACGTACTAGCGCAAGCTCACCGCCGCGCGAGGAAGTCGACGAGCAACGCCGCGAGCGCGGCGGGTCGGTCGACCTGCACGAAGTGCGAGCTGCGCTCGAGCCAGTGCAGCTCGCTGTCGGGCACGAGCGCGTGCAGCGTGCGCCCGACCTTCGGCGCCACCGTCGGGTCCTCGCGCGCGTAGACGAGCATGAGCGCCACCGGGAAGGCGTCGCCGCTGTCGCGCCGGCTGCGCAGTCGATGCTCGAGCGCACGCAGCTCGCGCGGGTCCAGCGCGTCGTCGAGGTAGCGGATCAGCGCGCCGGCGCCTGCGGCGGTCGCGAGCGGCGCGCCGTACTCGCGCGCCTCCTCGAGCGACTTCAGCGTCTCGTCGTAGTAGTGGATGTTGCGGTGCGCCCAGCGCTGCGGCGCACGCCGCACGACGCGCTCGAGGATCGCCTTCGCGCCGGGCAGCCTGAGCCCCGCGTGCAGCGCCACGTGGCGCGGCTCCACGACGGCCGGGGCGTGGATCACGACGAGGCGCTCAAAGGTGCCGGGGTGGCGCAGCGCGGCGTGCATGCAGAGCAGGCCGCCGAGCGAGTTTGCGACGGCGGGGCAGCCGGCGACGCCGAGCGCCGCCTGCAGCTCGCTGATGAAGGTGCCCAGCGCGGCGGCGCTGAAGCGCCCGGCCGGGATCGAGCTGCGCCCGGAGCCCGGCAGATCGGGAGCGATGAGCCGATAGCGATCGCCGAGCTGCTCGAACATGTAGCGCCACGAGTAGCTCGTGGTCATCAGACCGTGGATCAGCAGCAGCGGTGGCGCGTCCCGTGGGCCGTAGGAGACGACGTGGGTCGCCACCGCGCCGAACGGCGCCGAGCGCACCTCGAGGGTGGAGGTCTCGGCGTCGTAGTAGCGGTGCGGTAGGCGCGGACGCTCCGGCAGATCCTCGAAGCGCCCCTGCTGGAAGGCTTTGGACGGGCGGCCCCCATGATCTCCCGATCGCACGCCGTCAAGATCGCACACCGGCTGCTAGCGCTCCAGCAGCTGCGCGCACGCAGCGTCAGCACACCACTGCTCGTACTCTTCGGGCGTCCAGCCGCGCTCTCCGACGAGCAGATGCCACAGATCGGGGTGGTTCAGCGTCCAGAGGCGATCGGTCGCTGCCGTCACGTCGAGTCCGGAGCGTAGGTGCCCGCGTTCGTGCAGGACCTCGACGAGGCCGCGCTGGTGGCCGTAGAACTCCGACCCGATCCGGCTCCACAGCGATCCGACCTCCGAGTCGGCGGACGCCGCATCGCGGATCACCTTCAGGAGTGCGCCGGCGCGCAGCTTGACGATCCGCGAGTTGTGCGCCATCAGGCGCAGCTGGCGCTCCGGGTCGGGCTCGCGCAGGATCTCGACATACCAGCGCCGCTCCTGCATCGGCACGTCGTTCTGATCGCCCCGCAGCAGGAGGTGCCACAGCGCGCGCAGCAGCCCGCTCTTGGTCTCGAAGGCGATGTAGACGGTCTTCGGCGCTACGCCGGCCTCAGCCGCGACGGCCGCCATCGTCGTCGCTGAGAATCCGTCGCGCTCGAACAGCCGTTGGGCCGCCTGCAGGATCTGCAATCGCGTCGCCTCGGCTTGCTCGCGACGGCGCGACGACTCGTAGCGACGCGTGCTCTTGACACCTTCCGACATTCCGGTACCGTAGCGGCTACTTCATTACCGCGTTACTGTACTCAATTGGAGGCGAGCGATGGATGCCATGAGCGTGGCCCGGCCACCGGACGACGCAGGTCCCCAGGATGCGGACGGCGGCGCGCTGCGCCCCCGCCTGCATGGGATGTGGGCCGCGGTGGCGGAGGCGTGGGGCGAACACGCGGAGTACTCGGATGCGCGCGGCGCGGCGGCCGCAGAGCGAATGCTCGAGCTGACGGCTCCCCGGCCGGGCGAGCGCGTGCTGGAGCTCGCCTGCGGACCCGCGGGGCTCGGGCTCACGGCCGCCGAGCGGGTGGCCCCAAACGGCGAGGTGGTGCTCTCCGACGTGGTCGCCGAGATGACGTCGATCGCGTCCGCGCGCGCCGCAGCACGCGACCTGGGCAACGTGAGCACCCGCGTGCTGGACCTCGAGCAGATCGACGAGCCCGACGAGTCCTATGACGTCGTCCTATGTCGCGAGGGACTGATGTTCGCGGCTGAGCCGGCCGCCGCGGCGCGTGAGATCCGGCGCGTCCTGCGCCCGGGCGGCCGGGTCGGCGTCGCGGTCTGGGGCCCGCGGGAGCGCAACCCGTGGCTCGGGCTCGTCTTCGACGCCGTCAGCGCGCAGCTCGGGCGGCCGGTGCCGCCTCCCGGGGTGCCCGGGCCGTTCGCGCTGCAGGACGCCAGCAGGCTCGGGAGCGTCCTGTCGGACGCTGGGCTCGTGGACGTGGAGGTCGACGAGCTGGAGGTGCCGCTGCGCGCCGGCAGCTTCGACGAGTGGTGGACTCGGACGACCGCGCTCGCCGGGCCGCTGACGCACGTCCTCGCGTGCCTGCCCGAGGAGGCGCTGCAAGCGCTGCGCGGGCGCCTGCGCGAGGCGACGCGCCCGTACGAGCGGAGCGGCGTCGGGCTCGAGTTTCCCGGCATCACGCTGATCGCGTTCGGGCGCCGGACTGGCCGGTAGACCCACCGCAAAGCCGCCCGAGCCGTGGCGGCTTCCGCGGTGGGTGGTCTCGATCGCTTACCGCCTCGTGCCCACCGCGACCAGGTACTCCTTCTCGAACCGGGCGCGGTCGGTCGTGCCGCGGTTCCATTCGTCGCAGAAGCGCTTGAGCGCCTCGTCGAACTCCGCCTCGCGCCCGTCGCGCGCCGCATTCGCACGGGCGGCGATCGTGGGTCCGTAGTACGCCTTGAAGTGCTCGCCATAGTCGCGCGCCCGCTCGAACGCCGTGATCTCGAGGACGTCGCGCTCGAGCGTGTGGAATTGGACGCGATCGCCGAACAGCGCGGCCAGGTGCTCCTCGCTGCCCCACAGCGGCGGCGGCTGCGCACCCGGAGGAGGCGGCGGTGCGAACGGCTTCATCGTCGCAAACAGCGCGCCGAGCATGCCCTCCGGCGTCCAGCTCAGCAAGCCGATCGTGCCGCCGGGGCGGCACACGCGCACGAGCTCGTCCGCCGAGTCCTGGTGATGGGGTGCGAACATCACGCCGATCGAGGACATGACGACGTCGAACGACGTGTCGTCGAACGGGAGGTGCTCGGCATCGGCCTCAACCCACTCGAGCTCGAGCCCGTCGGCCTCAGCGGTACGCCGCCCCGCCTCGAGCAGCTCCGGCGTGAGGTCGCTCGCGGTGACGCTCGCGCCCGTTCGGGCCGCCGGGAGCGAGGCGTTGCCCGTGCCCGCGGCGACGTCGAGCACGCGCAGTCCGGGGCCGATGCCGCACGCGTCGACCAGGCGTGGGCCGACCGGCAGCAGGAACGTCTCGACCATCGCGGGGTAATCACCGGCGGCCCACATGGCGCGATGGCGGGTCTTGAGCTCCGAGTCAGCCACATGCACGTTCATCCGATTCCTTCCGTCGATGGGTGCGACGCAGCATCCGTCGGGCCGACGCCCGGCGCATCGGGCGAATTCCCTATCTGCTGCCTAGACCCGAGTCGAGCCTCCCGCCGCGGGCTCGCTGCGAGCAGCACGGGCGGCGGCCTCCGCGCGGTTTTGCACCCCCAGCTTCGAGAGGATCCGGCTGACGTGGTGTCCGGCGGTCTTCTGCGAGATGAACAACGTCTCGGCGATCCGCGCGTTGGACATGCCCATGGCGAGCAGCTCCAGCACCTCCTGCTCGCGCGCGGTGAGCTCGCCGTAGCTGCGGGGGCGACCGCCGCTGGCGGTGTCGAGCTGGCGCAGGACGGCTGCGGCCGCGTCCATCGCGCGCGCGGCGCCCAGCTCACGGAAGGTCGCGAACGCGACGCGCGCCTCTTCGCGCGCCGCATCCGGTGCCTCGTGCGCCAACGCGCGAGCGAGCTCGAGGCGTGCTTCGCCCATGTCGAGGGGCATCGCGAGCCGGCCGAATCCGGTCAGCGCTCGGCGCGCGGACTCCGCGGCGTCGCCTGCGCGTTCACGCGCAAGGGCGGTGCGCGCCGCAGCCAGGTTCGCGCGCGCACGCACCACCGCAATCCCCGACGTCGCCGCAAGCTCGGAAAGCTGCTCCGCGGCCGCTTCGGCGGCCGCGATCTGCCGACAGGCGAGGCGCGCGTCGACGAGCGGAGCGAGCAGCGACGTCGTGCGCACGGTGTCGCCCTCGGCCGCCAGCAGCCCCCGCTCGAGCAACGTCGCCGCGACGTTCGACTGGTTCTGCGCGATGCGCAGGAGGGCGAGCGCGCGCAGGGACTCCGGATGCTCCTCGTGGCCGACCAGCAGCTGCTCCGCCTCGCGAAGCCGGCCTTGGCGCACGCGCAGCTCCGCCATCGTGGCGATGGTCGGTGCGCCCATCTGGGGCACGTAGCGGGAGTGCGCCTCGAGCGCGCTCTCGAGGGCGCGCTCGGCGTCGGCCCAGCGGCCGGTCGCCAGCAGCACGTCGGCGTGGACCGTCCGGCACGCGCCGAGCAGGGGCGTCGTGCCATGCTCGATGGCGAACTCGTCGACGGCTTCGCACCACTCGGTCGCCCGCTCCCATTCCCCCGCGCTCGTGCATGCCGTGATGAGGTTGCAGTAGGCCTCGGCGAGGGTGTGGACATTGCGCACGCGACCCGCCGACGCGGCCGCCATCGCCTCCTCGAGCAGCTGCATCCCCTGCGTCTTGTGGCCGGCCCGGACCTCGGTCCTGCCGAGCAGGCTGAGCGCGAACACCTCGAGGTCGCCGTCATCCGCCTCGCGGGCGATGCCGATCGCACGGCGGGCGTGCTCGCCGCACTCCTCGACGCTCTCCGCGTGACGCGCCCGCTCGACGGCGACCCATCCCTGGCCGACACAACGCCCGGCACCTTCGACCGCGCGCTCCGCGCGTGACAGCCACCCGCGCGAGGCCGAAGCGCGACCGCCGATGAGGTGCTGGTGCGAGACCCAGACGGCGATCCGCGCAGCGTCATCGCAGCTGCGCTGGAGCACGTAACCCTCAAACGCGCGCTCGCGCGCCGCGATGCCGCGCTTGACGTCGCCCAAGAACCAGACCGCGAGGCCGAGACCATCGAGCGCGTCGGGCGTCTCCTCGGCGTCGAGCGCAGCCTCGAAGGCGACACGAGCAGCGTCCCACCGCGCTCCCTCGAGCGCGTCCCATCCCTCCGCGAGGTGACCGCCGCCGGAACCGGGATCCATGAGGCGAGTATCCCACGCCCTGCTGCCCCGGATCGGCCGATATCCGGGGGGAGCGTCAGTGGAGACGGCGGGAATCGAACCCGCGTCCGCGATCGCGTAACGGTGACGTCTACGAGCGTATCCGGCGCTCTGATCTCGCCCTCATGTCGCCTCGCCGGCGGGGTTCATGAGGGCCAGCTCCCTGAGATTTCCCCGGTTCGGCGGGAGCGGACCTCCCCGGGTGAGCCGGCATTTTGATTCCGGGGATCCCAGCGGCCGGCCGGCCGGGCCCAGAACCTCACTCGCCTAGTTTGAGCTAGACAGCGAGGGCGTACTCGTGAGAGTCCGCACGTATGGTTTTGTCAGGTGTTTTACGAGGCCTCCTGACACCTCGGCTCGCAACCACCGTCACGAATTCGACCACGTCGAAGCCATGTCGTCCCCGTGTTCGGTGCGCTGCCCAGTCTAGCGCTCCGTCGCTCTTGCGATGCACGCAGGCCGGCGTTCAGCGCGGCGGGGCGGGTGGCGACGGGGGCGTCGCCGGTTCCTCGGGAGATTCCTCCTCGGGCGGCGTCGCCGGCTCCGGCACCGGCGTCGGCGCGGCAGGCGGCACCTTGATCGTCTCGGGCGGCGGCACGGTCACCGTCGAAGCGGGTGGCACGCCGTCCGTATCGCCGTCGTCGTCCTCGTCGGGGACCGTGGTCGTCTCCGCGGGGTCCTCCGAGGAGCCGCTGCCCCCGCCGAAGAACGTCGTTTCGCGGCCGCCGCCCGCCGCCGAGTTGCCTGCCACGAGCTCCGGCACGGTGATGATCACCGCCGCGAGAAGAAATCCGGCCAGCCCCGTCGCGACGGCGACCTTCCAGCGCCGCCGCGGGCCCGGCCGCGAGACGCCCGGCGCCTCGCCGGGCTGCGGAACGCGCGCCTCGATCACCTCTTGCGACACGGGTGGTCGCTCCGGCTCGCCGGCGCTCGACGTGCTGCGCACGACGCCACGCACCGGCACGGCACGCGTGACGACCTCGGCCGGCTTGTAGAGCGCCTCCTTGAGCACGGCGATGAGCACCGGCGTGAAGGCTGCGGCGCCGAGCGTGCCGGGTGTCCAGAGCTTCGACGTCACGTACGCGGCGGTCGCCGAAGCGACGGCCGTGACGAGCAGTGTCGGCAGGTCGATAGTGCTTCTGCGGGATGTCTGCGATCCGCTCACAACCGACGCGGCTCCCCGGTCGGGCGGCTGAGTATGCGTGTGCTGAACACACGCTTAACGTAGTGCGACGCGGTTCTGGGGCCGCTCGAGGAACCCGTCCGCCGGGTCGCGCTCCGAAGAGGCGCCCCGGCGTTGGGTGGCGCGGCCTCACACCTCGCGGCCTCGCTCTTTGCGGCTCCAGTTCCGCGTCGCGGGGGCAATGTACGGCGGGGCTTTTCGGGGCGCAAGAGCCGAAGCGCACAATCCCCGCACGTTGCGTGAAATATCCTGCGCGCATGACCGTCGAAGACGTTTCCTGGGACCTCTCACCACTCGTGCACGGCGAGGGCGATGCCGGCGCCGACCGGCTCCTCGACGAGGCCGCGCAGCGCGCGCAGGCATTTGCCGACACCTACGGCGGGCGCCTCACCGAGCTCACCCCCGCCGAGTTCGCCGCTGCGGTGATGGAGCTGATGGACATCTCCGAACTGGCCTCGCGCTCGGGGCACTACGCGATGCTGCGCTTCAGCGTGGACACCGCCGACCCGCAGATCGGCGCGCTCATGCAGCGCATGCAGGAGAAGAGCACGGCGATCGAGACGAAGCTGCTGTTCTTCGAGCTCGAGTGGGCGGCGCTGGAGGACGAGCGCGCCGAAGAGCTCATGAGCGCCGACGGGCTGGACACGGCGCGCCATTTCCTGCGCTCCGCGCGCCGCTACCGGCCGCACCTGCTCTCCGAGCCGGAGGAGAAGATCCTCGCCGAGAAGAGCGTCTCGGGCAGCTCGGCGTGGTCACGCCTGTTCAGCGAGCAGGTCTCGGCGATCACGGTCGACCTGCCCGGCGAGGAGGAGCCGGTGACGCTCGACACCGCCCTCGCTCGGCTCATGTCGCCCGACCGCGAGGAGCGCCGCACGAGCGCGGACGCCGTGACCGCCGCGCTCGAACCCGGCCTGCGCACCCGCGCGTTCATCTTCAACACGCTGCTGCACGACAAGGCCGTGGACGACCGCCTGCGCCACTACGACCACTGGCTCGCTGCACGCAACCTCGCCAACGAGGCCTCCGACGAGTCCGTCGAGGCGCTGCTGAGCGCCGTACGCAGCCGCTACGAGATCCCACGGCGCTGGTATCGCCTCAAGGCGCAGCTGCTCGGCATCGACCAGCTCGCCGACTACGACCGCATGGCCGCCGTCACGCAGGACGACGAGCCCGTCGACTGGGAGGAGGCCAAGCACCTCGTGCTCGCCTCCTACGGCGAGTTCACGCCCGAGCTCGGCGACCCGGCGCAGGCGTTCTTCGACGAGCACCGCATCGACGCCCCGCCGCGGCCGGCCAAGCGCGGCGGCGCGTTCGCCGCCTACACCGTCCCCTCCGAGCATCCCTACCTGATGCTCAACTACACGGCCAAGCGCCGCGACGTGCTCGTCCTCGCCCACGAGATGGGCCACGGCCTGCACGCCGAGCTCGCCCGCCCGCGCGGGGTGCTCGAGCAGGGCACGCCGCTGACGCTCGCCGAAACGGCGTCCGTGTTCGGCGAGACGCTCGTCTTTCGCCGCCTGCTCGAACAGGCGGCGACGCCGGAGTCGCGCCTGTCGCTGCTGGCCGAGTCGATCGAGGGCTCGATCGCGACGGTCTTCCGCCAGACCGCGATGAACGCCTTCGAGGCGCTCGTGCACACCGCCCGCCGCGAGGAGGGCGAGCTGTCGGTCGACGGCTTCAACGAGCTGTGGGCGCAGTCGCAGGTGGAGATGCTCGGCGACAGCGTCGCGCTGAGCGATGGCTACCGCTGCTGGTGGTCCTACGTGCCGCACTTCATCGCGACGCCCGGCTACGTCTACGCCTACGCGTACGGCCAACTGCTCGCGCTGTCGATCTACAAGCGCTACATCGACGAGGGCGAGTCGTTCGTCCCGAGCTATCTCGAGTTGCTGCGGGCGGGCGGCTCGCGCAGTCCGGAGGAGCTCGGGCAGATCGTCGGCATCGACCTCGCCGACCCAGGCTTCTGGGACAGCGGGTTGGATCTCGTCGAGGCGCAGCTCGAGGAGGCCGAGGCGGCCGCCAACGAAGCGCTCGCCCGGTCCTGATCGCGCGTCCACGCCTCCGCGGCGCGCCGCGGCGGCTTGTCACAATGAGGCGATGACTGCCCGCCGTTGCTCGCCCGCCGCTCACATGAACTCGCAAGGTCGCCCCTCGCGATGAGCGCGCACTGGCCCCCGCCGCCGCCGCCGTCCTTCAAGCCCGAGCCTCCTGCCGAGGAGCCGCTCGCGGCGACGGCTGCGCCCGCGGGGGCCGCGACGAGCGCACCCACGGCG
>DASYVZ010000035.1:0-7416 GCA_035936515.1 Solirubrobacteraceae bacterium
GCGCCCACCCCTGCGCGCGCAGCACGCCCTCGACGTCGGCGGGGGCCACGCCGGCCAGCGCCGCCGCGACCGCGCGAGCCTCGTCGCACGTCGCGCCGCTCACGTCGACGATCTTCGCGTCGCCGGCCTTCGGGCACGGCGTGTAGGCAGCCGCCTGCGCGTTCGCGGGCGCGAGGACGACCAGCATCGTGAGCGCGAGCAGAGCCGCCTTGACCGAGCGGTGCATAGTGACCAGATGCTGCCAGACCTCGTGCTCGCCCGGCGCCGATTGGGGCCGCGCCGGGCTGCACCCCTAGTCTTCGTGCCATGACCAAGCTCGAAATCTCAGACGACCTCAACACGAAGCCCGAGGTCCCGATGCCGACCGGCGCGCCGCCGACCGAGCTCGAGACCGACGACGTCGTGGTCGGTGACGGCGCGGCGGCGAACCCCGGCGACCACGTCACCGTCCATTACGTCGGCGTCTCGTTCTCCACCGGGCAGCAGTTCGACTCGTCGTGGGACCGCCACCAGCCGTTTGACTTTCCGCTCGGCGGCGGCGCCGTCATCAAGGGCTGGGACTTCGGCGTCACCGGGATGCGCGAGGGCGGCCGGCGCACGCTCGTCATCCCGCCGGAGCTCGCCTACGGCTCGCGCGGCGTCGGGCCGATCGGACCCAACGAGACGCTTGTCTTCGTCGTCGACCTCGTGAAGGTCGGGTAGCGCGGTGCGCGGACGGCTCATCGCGCTCATGGCCGTCGCGGCCGTCGGGATCGGAGCGTGCGGCGACGACGACGGCGGTGGCGACGCGTCGCTACCGCCCGCGATCCCGGCCAGCCCGCCCGCGGAGACCACGGCAGAACAATCGACCTCGACCACAGGTCGAGCGTTCGACGTCGACAGCATCAGGGTTTCCGAGGACACGTCGGAGAAGCCGACGATCACCAAGCCTTCCGGGGACCCGCCGACGGAGCTCGTGACCAAGGACGTCGTCGTTGGCAAGGGCGCGGCGGCGAAGGCCGGCGACGAGCTCAGGATGCACTACCTCGGCGCGCTGTTCGAGACCGGCGAGCAGTTCGAGGCCTCGTGGGACCAGGGCGATCCGTTCTCCTTCACGCTCGGCCAGGGAGCAGTCATCCCCGGCTGGGACCAGGGCATCGAGGGGATGAAGGCCGGCGGGCGGCGCCTGCTCGTCATCCCGCCTGACCTTGCCTACGGCGAGACGGGCCAGGGCGACATCCCGCCCGGCGCGACGCTGGTCTTCGTCGTCGACCTGCTCGAGCGCACGGCAGGCTGAGCGCGAGTCGCCCTCAGCGAGAGCGGGTCCGGCGCTCGGTCAGGCCGCGCCCCACTCGCCGCCGGCGCGGCCGAGCGTGATGCGGTGCTCGCTGCCGTCGGAGCTCTCGACGCGAAAGACCGCTTCGTCGGCGTCGACGCCGGGGCGGTCGATGACCTGCACGAGCTGCGGCTCGCCGACGATGCCGTCGCCGAAGCGCTCGGCCGCGGCAGCGCGAGCGGCCGCCTGGAGCGTCTTGCGGTCCCAGCCCTTGTCGAGCGCGTGGGCCTGCGCGAGCGCGTCCTCCGCGTGCGCGAGCTCGCGCTGCAAACCCGCCTCGCGGCCGCGGATGCGGCGCGTCATCGCGATGTAGCCGCCCGCCGCGAGGACGAGGACGAGAGCGAGCACGACGAGCAGGATCACGCCGAGCGTGGAGATGGCGAGCGAGGTCACGGGACCGATGCTATCGGCCCGCGCCGGACGCCGGCGGTCGTGCGCTCGCGGCGGCGACCACTAGTTCAGGACCGCGCGCTGCGTCAGATGCGAGCCGACCTTGCGCTTGACGCGCTGCAACGCGTTGTCGACGGTCTTGGCGTCGCAGCCGATGCGCTCGGCGACCTCCTCGTACGGCCGGCCGTCGAGGTACAGCGCGAGCACCCGGCCCTCGAGGTCCGACAGCGCCGTCGACAGGCAGCCCACGAGCGAGTGCAGCTCCTCGGAGGAGATGACCTGGTTGACCGGGTCGTGGACGGTCGAGCCCGGCATGACGTCCTCGAGCGTCGGCTCGCTGTCGCCGCCGGAGCCCGCGGGCGTGGCGGAGAAGGAGACGTACTGGTTCAGCGGCGTGTGCTTGTTGCGCGTCGCCGTCTTGACGGCGGTGATGATCTGGCGCGTGATGCACAGCTCGGCGAAGTTGCGAAACGACGACTCGCGGTCTGAGCGGTAGTCGCGGACCGCTTTGTAGAGCCCGACCAGCCCTTCCTGGATGAGGTCGTCGGAGTCCCCGCCGGCGAGGAAGTACGACGACGCCTTCAGGCGAACGAAGCCGTAGTAGCGGCGCACGATGCGGTCGTACGCGGTGCGGTCCCCACTCTTGGCCAGCGCGATGAGAAAGTAGTCATCGACCTGGACCTGAGAATGAGCCTGTTGGAAGGTTCGTGCCACGAGCAGTCCTTTCGCGGCCTCGTACGGCCGGATGTGCTCAGTGGCGTTCCCCTCCCAGGGCGCCAGCTGCCTCTTGCGGATACCGATGCTCTACCTCAGGTTCACCCTGATGCGAGGTCACAGTACTTTGCGTTATGGAGTCCTGTCAAGCGTCGTTGCGGCGCTGCAAGATCTCGTACATGAGGACCGCCGCCGCGGCACTGGCGTTCAGCGACTCGATGCGCCCGCGCAGCGGCAGTGCCACGAGCGCGTCGCAGGCCTTCGCCACGCGCGGGCGCAGCCCGCTTCCCTCGGCGCCCATCACGAGCACGACCGGCCCGCTGTAGTCGGGAGCGTCGTAGGCGGTGTCGCCGGCGCCGTCGGCGCCGTAGCACCACGCGCCCGCGTCCTTGGCCCGGCCGAGGAAGTCGGCCATGTTGCGCACGCGCGCGATCCGCAGGTGCTCGACGGCTCCCGCCGAAGCCTTGGCGACGGCCGGAGTGACCGCGGCGGCGCGGCGCTCGCAGATGACGAGCCCCGAGACGCCGGCGCACTCCGCGCTGCGCGCAATCGCGCCGAGGTTCTGCGGATCCTGCAGCTCGTCGAGCGCGACGATGAACGGCTCCGCCGCCATCAGCAGCTCCTCGGCGGAGACGTAGGGATAGCCGCCGGCCTCCGCGCATACCCCCTGGTGGTCGGGCGAGCCGGCGCGGCGCTCGATCTCCTCGGCGTCCGCGATGCGCGCCCCCGACTGGCTGAGCCAGGGCTCGCGCGCGACGAGGCGCTGCGTCGCCCAGACCTGCTCGATGCGCCGGCGGCGCGCCCGCAGCGCCTCGCGCACGGGGTTGCGCCCGTAGAGGATCACTGCTCGATGCGCACGAGCTCCGGTCCCGCGGAGCTGTCGCGCACCTCCCAGCCGTGCCCGCGCAACTCGTCGCGCAGGCGATCGGCCTCGGCATAGTCGCCGGCGGCGCGGGCGACTTCGCGCTGGTCGAGCAGCTCCTGCTCCTCTGTGCCGGCTTCGCTGCCGTGCTCGGCGAGGTTCTGCAGCCCCAGCACCACCAGCATCTCGACGAGGTCGGCGCGCCCGACCGGCTCCTCGCGCTTGTTCGCCTCCTTGATCCAGTCGAACATCGCAGCCAGCGCGGCCGGCGTGTTGAAGTCCTGGCGCAGGGCCTCGAAGAACGCGTCGCGCAGGTGGCGCATCTCCACGGGGGACTCGCCGTCGACGAGGCCGCGCGCGGCGTCGCGGACGCGCGCGACGCGCGCGAGCGCCTCCATGAGGCGCATGTCGTCGAAGGCCATCGGCTGGCGGTAGTGGGCGCCGACGAAGAGCATGATCAGCGCGTTGCGGCCGACGTCGTCGAGCACCTCGTGCAGCGGCATGACGTTGCCGACGCTCTTGGCCATCTTCTCCTCGCCGAACTGGAGCATCCCGTTGTGCATCCAGATCTGCGCGAGCTCGCGGTCGCGGGCCATCCGCGTCTGCGCGGCCTCGTTCTCGTGGTGCGGGAAGACGAGGTCGTTGCCGCCGCCGTGGATCTGAAAGCCGACCCCGAGCTTCTCCTCGGCCATCGCCGAGCACTCGATGTGCCAGCCCGGCCGGCCCCGCCCCCAGGGGGCGGACCAGACGGTGTCCTCGCCCTCCTTGTGCGCCTTCCAGAGCGCGAAGTCCAGCGGATCCTCCTTGCGCTCGGCGCCCTCGACGCCCTCGCCCTGGTTCATCGCGTCGATCGAGCGGCGGCTCAGCGACCCGTACCGCGGATCGGATCTCACGCGGAAGTAGACATCGCCGTCGACGACGTAGGCGTGGCCGCGCTCGATGAGCTCCGCGCTCAGCGCGACGATCGGCTCGATGGTCTCCGAGGCCAGCGGCTCGCTGTCGGGCCGGCCCAGGCCCAGTGCGTCGGTGTCGGCGATGTAGTGGGCGCCCATCTCGGCGGCGAGATCGGCGCTGGGGACGCCCATCGCGCGGGCGGCGTCGTAGATCTTGTCGTTGACGTCGGTGATGTTGACGACCAGCGTGACGTCGTGGCCCTCGTGCGCCAGGAAGCGCTTGAGCAGCGAGTTGACGACGAACGGGCGGGCGTTGCCGACGTGGATGCGCCCGTAGACCGTCGGGCCGCAGGCGTAGATGCCGATGCTCCCGTCCGGACTCGCGACCAGCTCGCGCAGCTCGCCTGAGCGGGTGTCGTACAGGCGGATCGCGGCCATGGGTTGACCCTAGCGAGCGGTTGCGCCGCCGAAGGCTCCTGGCCGATGAACGATCGCGTGCACGCAACGTGTGCCACGATCCGGGTGGCGGGGTATTTTGCGGTGACCATGTATCCCCCGGCCCCGCACGCAGCGCTGTTGGCAGCGGTCGAGGCCGGCTTCCGCTCGCTTCCGGAGCGCTATGTCGGCGCCGAGGGGGCGTTCGATGCGACGTGGCGGATCGTGCTCGGGGATCTCGGCCACACGTGGGAGGTGCGCTGCACCGAGCATGGCGCCCGCGTGCGCAGGGGCGCGACGAGCCGCACCCCCGACGTCGTGATCGGCACCGACGCGACGACGTGGATCGCCCTGCGCGGCGGCGAGCTGTCGGGCATCGAGGCCTTCGGCCGGCGACTGCTGTACGCGCGCGGCAACCTGGACCTCGCCATCGCGTTCGAGGGGCTCTTCCGCCTCGACGACGGCCGCCGACCGCTGCTGCGCATCCACGACGTCCACCTGCCCGGGCGGCGCGTGTCGACGCTGACGATGGGTGAGGGCCCCGACGTGCTGCTGCTGCACGGTCTCGGCGGCGCCAAGAGCTCGTTCTTCGACGCCGCCGCGACGCTATCGCGGCGCTACCGCGTGCATGCCCTCGACCTGCCCGGCTTCGGCGCGTCGTCGAAGCCCATGACGGCGCCCTACACGGCGCGCTGGTTCGCCGACACGGTGCTGGCGGCGATGGACGAGCTGGGCGTCGAGCGCGCGCACGTCGTCGGCAACTCGATGGGCGGCCGGATCGCGATCGAGGTGGGCCTCCGCAATCCCGAACGGGTCGCGTCGCTCGGCCTGCTGTGCCCCGCCGTCGCGTTCGTCAAGCGCACGTATCACCCGATCGTGCGGCTCATGCGCCCAGAGCTCGGCCTGCTGCCGCACCGCTTGGCGCGCGAGAAGGTCGCCGAGCACTTCTGGAACCTGTTCGCCGACCCAGACGGCATCGATCCGAGCATGGCCGACGTCGTCGTCGACGAGTTTCAGCGCATCTACGCCAGCGCCGGTGGGCGCATTGCGTTCCTGTCGGCGGCGCGCAACATCTACCTCGAGGCGCCGTACGGGCGCAACGGCTTCTACGGGCGGCTCTCGCAGCTGGAGCCGCCGGCGCTCTTCGTCTGGGGCTCGCACGACCGGGTGATCCCGCCGGCGTTCGGGCGCCACGTCGGCCGCTGGCTGCCGTCGGCCGAGCAGGTCGTCCTCGACGGCTGCGGGCACGTCCCCCAGGTGGAGCAGGCCGAGCAGACGAGCGATCTGCTCGAAGAGCTCTTCACGCGCGCCGACGCACGGGGTCCGCTGCCGGTCAGCGGCACGCGGAAGGCCGCGTAGACTCGAAGCGATGGACACGCAGACCGCGAGCCGTCCGTCGCGCAACGGCCAGCACGCCGACGGCGACCCGTTCGCCGCGCCGCCGCCGGGCCGCGCCCGCCGGCGAGACGACGAGCTCGAGGCGGAGGATCGCCGCTGGGCGCCCGGGCCGCTCGAGCGGCTTGCCGGCGCGATCGCCCGCGGCGTGCGTCGTCGCGTTCCCGCCGCCGACCTCGACGAGCGCGACCCGGACTTCATCCGCGAGACCCTCCCGGGGCAGTGGCTGCTGGCCAGTCTGTGGTTTCGCGGCGAGGTACGCGGCCTGGGCAACGTGCCGGAGGAGGGGCCCGTACTGCTCGTCGGCAATCACTCCGGCGGCAACGTGTCACCCGACTCGCTCGTCTTCACCCTTGCCTTCAGCACGTACTTCGGAGTCGAGCGGCGCTTTCACCAGCTCGCGCACAACCTCGTGCTCTCGATGCCGGGGCTGGGCTTTCTGCGCAAATACGGAGCCGTCGCCGCATCACCTGAGAACGCTGCGCGAGCGCTCGACGCCGGTGCCGCTGTGCTGGTCTATCCGGGCGGGGACCACGAGGTGCACCGTCCCACCTGGGAGGCCAATACGGTGAACTTCGCCGGCCGGCGCGGCTTCGTGCGCCTCGCGCTCGAGCACGATGTGCCGATCGTCCCGGTCGTCGCGATCGGCGGCCAGGAGACGGCGCTCTTCCTCGGCCGCGGCGAGGCGCTCGCGCGGCTGCTCATGCTCGACAAGCTCTTTCGCCTCAAGGTCCTGCCGCTGTCGATCGCCGTGCCGTGGGGGCTGAACGTCGGTGATGTTCTCGGCCACATCCCGCTGCCGGCGAAGATCACCGTCGAGGTGCTGCCGGCCGTCCACCTGCGCGAGCAGTTCGGGCCCAGCCCGAACGTCGACGAGGTCTACGAGCACATCACCGAGACGATGCAGGAAACGCTCGACGCGCTCGCATCGGAGCGGCGGCTGCCGATCGTCGGATGAGGGTCGCGGCCGCCATCGACGTCGCCGCGCCGCCGCAGCTCGTCTGGAACTTCGTGAGCGATCCCGCCCGCTATCTGCACTTCATGAGCGGCATCACGCGCTGGGAGGTGACGTCCGAGCAGGACCGCGGCATCGGTGCGCGCTATCGCACGCTCATGCGCGTCGCCTCGGCCGAGGTCGGAGGGCTCGTCGAGATCGTCGAGTGCGATGCGCTGCGCGACCTCGCGTGGGCCTCGGTCACCGGCATCGACCAGCGCGGGCGCTGGCGCCTGCGCGAGCGCGCCGACGGCGCCCGAACGCACGTGGAGCTGCGCCTGCAGTACGGCGTCGGCGGCTCGGGCATCGTGGCCTGGATCGCCGAGCAGGTCGCGGCGCCGGCCGTGCGCGAGAACCTGCGCCGGTCGCTGCAGGAGCTGCGCCGTCAGGCCGAGCACGAGCAGGCGCGGGCCACGGC
>DASYVZ010000036.1:0-1722 GCA_035936515.1 Solirubrobacteraceae bacterium
GTCGTGGTCGACGGCGCGGATCACGTCGACCGCGACGCGGTTGCGCTCCATGATCGCGATCGAGCGATCGGCGAGGCCCTGCGTGTTCGAGACCTCCGGCGAGCGCTTCAGCGTGCAGTTCACATACAGCGCGCGCAGGTCCGAGAAGTCCCACTGCGACGTCTCGCAGAGCAACTCGTCGTGCGCGGTGAGTTCGGCCATCTTCGTTCCTCCAACGTCGGCTCGAGCGGTACTTCGTCACGCCGCGCGGCCGTTGGCCACGCCCGCGCCGCTCTAGCATCGCGCGTACGCGCACAGCGTGCCGCTGCTGTCCCCGCGCGTGCCGGAAGCCTGCAGAGCGTTCGTCGGCGGTTGCGGTGGAACGTGCGGAGAAGGCGCACTAGCCTGAAGGCCGATGGCCACCCAGCCGGCCCCCCAGAACCTCGATCCCGGCGCGCTCCTCGAGGCCGCCCCCGAGGAGGAGTTCGCGCTCATCGAGCTGCGCCTCGACTGGCCGCCGGACCTCGAGATCTATCCGCAGCACATGCAGCTGTGGCTGCGCTGCTTCGTCATCACGCAGGACCCGCTCGGCTGGATTGCCGACCGCGGCGACGCGTGGACCGCGGTCACCGTCGACGATGACGTCCTCGAGGTCGACCTCTACCTCACGGTCGCCGCCGTGCGCGCCACGATCGAGCAGTTCGGCGGCGACATGGCGGCAGCGATCGGCCGCTACGCCGGCGCAGTGATGTCGGCCGCGCTCGAGCGCGAGGAGGAGCTCGTCGCGGGCGACTACCCGCGGCGCGCCGCGCGCGGCGAGACGCCACGCCTGCTGGCCGACCTCGACGGCGATCACGGCGCATTCGCGCGACCGGCGATCCAGGTCCGGCGCAGCTGGAGCACGATCGGCCTGGGCGCGCTGACCGACCTCGTCCAGCACGCGTTCGGCGCCGTCGACCTGGACCGCTCGAACGTCGTCCTGGAGCCCGTCGAGCCCATCACGGAGGACTGCCCGGCGTGCAAGGGCCAGGCCTTCGGCTACCCGTCGAGCCTCGAGGACGCCAAGGAGTCGCTGTGTCCGGCCCACCGCGCGGCGGCGAAGATCGTCAACACCGAGCGCATCGCCCACGCACGGCAGTCGAACTTCGCCGGCTGGCGCGCGATCGACAAGGCCGTCATGCGCATCAACAAGCTGCCCGAGCCGTTCTTCAACCCGCAGCCGCCGCGCGTCGTCGGCGAGACCCCCGCGCGCAACGAGCCCTGCTTCTGCGGCAGCGGCAAGAAGTACAAGCGCTGCCACGGGGCCTGAGCGGAGCGCCGCTCACGGGCGGCGGCCTCGGCGGGCTCTAGATCTAGAGGAAGACGCGCAGGATCGAGAGCAGCAGCAGGATGAAGCAGCCGGCCGCGACGACACCGAGCACGCGGATGATCCACAGGTCGAACTGCGACAGCACGAGCTTCGACTCGCGGCGGGGGTTGCGCAACTGGGGCATGACGGCCCGCGCGGCGGGAACGGTGCGAACGCCGAGCGGCTCGTCGGCGTCCGACGTCTCGCCGTCTGCGCCGGACCCTTCGCGGTCGGCCTGCGCGCGCTCGGTCTGAAGCTGCCGCTGGAGCGTGTGGTAGGCGAGCAGGGCCTCATCGCGCTGCCCGTTGGCCGCCTCGCGCTCGGCCTTCGCGCGGGCGAGGCCGGTCTCGGCGACCTCGCGCGCCTGCAGCGCCTCGTCGTGGGCGATTTGCATC
>DASYVZ010000037.1:0-2944 GCA_035936515.1 Solirubrobacteraceae bacterium
TTCTTCAGCCACGTCTCGCCCGGCGGCCAGACGGTGAGCGATCGCCTCGCCTCCTACGTCGGGTCGGCGAGCAGCTGGCGGACGGGTGAGAACCTCGCCTGGGGTGAGGGCACGCTCGCGACGCCGAGCGCCATCGTCCGAGGCTGGATGGCGAGCCCGAGCCATCGCACCAACATCCTCAACGGTGCGTTCCGGGAGGTCGGCGTCGGCATCGCCGGCGGCACGCCCAGGGGCTCGCTGCCCGCGATCTCCGCGACGTACACGACCCACTTCGGCGCTCGCACAGCGGCATCGTCCCCGTCGACGCGGGTCTCGGTTGCCTCGCTCTCGACCGGCACGAGGTCCACCAGGCGCATCTCCGCCAAGAAGAAGAAGCAGATCAGCAAGCGCTGCCAGCGCGTCGCGCGCCGCACGAAGGCGTCGAAGAAGACGCGCACGGCGCGCTACAAGCGCTGCATGCGCACGCAACTGCGCGCCGCGAAGAGGCGCTAGGTCGCCGCTTCGCACATCCGCTCGCTCGCTCGCTGCGTAGCCACCGGTGGTGGGCGGATCGGTCTCCCGCAGGGGCTCGGCCGGAACGTCTACGCTGTTCGCAGCCTGTTTCAGGCCACGCAGGACGTTCTGCACAAGCACCGCGGGCCGTGATCGTCGACGTTGTGGCGTCACGTCCCCTCAGGGGAGAGACCATCACACCGTGACGAAGCTAAGCGACATCTACGCCCGCGACGGGCTGACCTTCTCGATCGAGTTCTTCCCGCCGAAGAGCGAGCAGGGCATGGAGAACCTCTTCCGGGAGGTTCAGGAGCTCAAGAAGCTCGACCCGGCGTTCGTGTCGGTGACCTACGGCGCCGGTGGCTCGACGGAGGGCACCACGCTGGAGGTCGTCAAGCGCCTGCGCTACGCCGAGAAGCTCGAGGTCATGTGCCACCTGACGATCGTCAACCAGCCCGTCAACCAGGTCAAAGGCGTGCTCGGCGACCTGTGGGGCTGCGGGATCGAGAACATCATCGCCCTGGCGGGCGATCCGCCCGAGGGCGCGGCCGCCCCCTGGAAGGCGCATCCCGACGGCTACCAGAACTCGCGCGAGCTGATCGACGTCGCCAGGCGCGGCCAGAGCGGCTGGTATGACTTCTTCTCGATCGCGATCGCGGGCTTTCCCGAGACCCATCCACGCGCCGAGAGCCGCGAGAGCGACCTGAAGTTCACGAAGGAGAAGGTCGACGCCGGCGCCGACGTGATCATCACGCAGCTGTTCTTCGACAATGACGACTTCTACCGCTACTGCGACGACCTCAAGCAGATGGGCGTCGCGGTCCCGATCGTGCCGGGCGTGCTGCCGATCCAGTCCGCCGGCCAGGTGCGCCGCTTCGCCAAGATGTGCGGCGCGCGGATCCCGGAGCGCCTGGAGTCGCTGCTGTCCGAGGTCGAGGACGACGATGAGGCGGCCGTCCAGCTCGGCATCGACTACGCGACCGAGCAATGCGAGGGCCTGCTCGACTACGGCGTCCCGGGGCTGCACTTCTACTCGCTCAACAAGTCGCGTTCGGTCGCCGCGATCCACGAGAACCTCAACCTCGGGGCGCTGACGAAGGCACCGGCCTAGACCGGCGGCACGCGCCCTACTCGTAGGCGAGCGCCTGCAGGACGTCCAGCCGCGCTGCGCGCCGCGCCGGCCACAGCGACGCGAGCATCCCGGCGGCGGCCGCCGCGGCCACGAGCAGCGCGAGCGTCGTCCAGGGGAAGGTCAGGCGAAACCCCTCCTCCTCGAGCGGCCGGCTGATCGCCAGCGCGAAGAGGACGCCGAGCACGAGCCCGAGCGTCGCCCCGATCAGCGAGGTGATGACCGCCTCGAGGCGCACGATCCGCTTGACCTGGCGGCGTGACGTGCCGACCGCGCGCAACAGGCCGAGCTCGCGCGTGCGCTCGAAGATCGACAGCGCGAGCGTATTGACGATGCCGAACAGCGAGACGATCACCGACAGCGCCAGCAGCGCGTAGATGAGGTACAGCAGCTGGTTGATCTGCCCAGCCTGCGCCTCCTTGACCTCCTCGCGGTTCTGCGTCTCGGCGTCGGGGAAGCGGGTGGCAACGAGACGGTCGACGGCCGCGCGGGTCGCGGCCGGCGCGGCGCCCTCGGCGAAGCGCACGAAGACGAACTGGTCGTTGCGCTCGTTGAAGTCCGCCGCCAGGCGCGCGTTGGGCACCACGAGCCCGCCGCCCAGCAGGCCGAAGTCGCTGCCTTCGTCGAGGACGCCGCGCACGGTGTACGTCACCCGCTTGCCGGCCGGGGTGAGCAGCGTAATGCGATCGCCGATCGCGGTCTTGTCCGAGTAGGAAGCGTCGGCCAGGATCCCGTCGGAGCCCAGCCCGGCGAGCGTGGCGTCCGAGCCGTCCTTCCACTTCAGCCGGTAGGTCTGCGCGAGCGTCGCGGGGTCGATGCCCGACACGCTGGTCGTCTCGTCCTTGCCGGCGACCTTCGCCTCGGAGAAGCGGACCGAGCTGACGGCGGCGACGCCCGGCACGTCGCTGACCGCGTCGACGAGCGCCGGCGGCGTCGAACCGAAGGACTTGTGGACGATCGACAGGTCGCCGGCGAAGGCGCGGTCGACGGCGCGGTCGATCGACCCGCTCAGGCCGGCGGCGAAGATCGACACGAAGGCCACGAGCGCGACGCCGATCATGAGCGCGGCCGCGGTGACCGCCGTCCGCGCCGGGTTGCGCGTCGCGTTCTCCCGTGCGAGGCGCCCGCTGACGCCCGCCCAGCGCTGCATCGGCGCACCGATGATCCACGCCAGCGGCCGCACGAGCTGGGGGCTGAAGAGCGCGACGCCGAGGAACACCGCGACCGCGCCGCCGCCGAGCGTCGCGGCGGCGCCGCTGCCCGATGCGCCGCCGAAGAGCCCGTAGCCGAGGAATGCGGCGCCGACCGCGCACAGCAGCGCGG
>DASYVZ010000038.1:0-3792 GCA_035936515.1 Solirubrobacteraceae bacterium
AGCAGGACGAGGCCCTGGGCCTCCTCCTCGACGAGGCAGGGCATGTGCGTCGCGCGCAGGTCGGCGCCGACGATCGTCGCGAACGGATGCGCGCGCACGATCGCGCGCGCCGCCTCGACCTCCTCGAGCGCAAAGGCGTCCTGGATGTGCATGGCGCCCGCGTACCCGCGCGACCGATGCGAGCACCACCCAACGCGATGCTCTTCCCCCCCTGTATGGGGGGATTGGCTGTCCGCCAGGCGCGAGCAATGCCACGGTGTGGGGAGGAATATCGCGACCAGAGGAGCATCCGATGAGCAACCTCGACACCCGCAAGACCGGCGGCGGTCAGACCGTGAGCTTCGCGACGGTGCGGCTGGAGTCCGAGCACCTGCTGCCCGAGCAGCTGCTCGACGTGGTGAGCGAGACGACCGACGAGCACGACGACATCGACCTGCGCGTCGAGCGAAAGGGCACCGGACCCGCCGAGCGCTAGATCGGCGGCGTGGCGTCCGGCACGTTTCTCGCGATGTACGCGTACAACATGCGCCACGTCCGGCGCCATCGCCCGCGCCGACCTCTGCCACCCCCTAGATTGACCGCATGGCACAGCAGCTCTGGTTCCTCCGCCACGGCGAGGCCGAACCGCACGACGCCCGCGATGACGTCGACCGCCGGCTGACCGAACGCGGCAAGCAGCAGTCGCGCAGCGCGGGGCAGGCGCTGACTGCGCTGGAGATCGCCTTTCAGCTCGTCCTCACGAGCCCGCGCATCCGCGCGCTGGATACGGCGCGCCTCGCCTGTCAGGAGTTGGGCAGCGACTTCGTCGTCGACGACGCGCTGTCGAGCGGCTTCGCGATCGACGACGCGCTCGAGCTCGCGGCGGCCGCGGGCGCCGACAAGCGCGTGCTGTACGTCGGCCACGATCCGGACTTCACGCAGGTCGTCCACGACCTGACCGGCGCCCGGGTCGACCTCAAGAAGGGCGGCGTCGCGGCGGTCCGGATGCGCGGCTCCCGGCGCGGCGAGCTGCTCGTGCTGCTACGCCCGCGCGAGCTGGCGCTGATCGCGGCAGCCCCCGCCGCCGTCTGACGCAGTCGGCGCGTTTGCGAAGGAGGGGCCAGCCGCCCTCACGGTCTTGAAGGGGAGGTCGACCTCCGCCGGGTGTAGCTCCCAGGCAACGTCGCTGCGTTCGCCGAGGTTCACCCGACGGAGCTACAGGAGCTTCGCCACCGCCCGCGCGGCAATCAGCAGCGGGTCGTAGACGCCGCTGAACGGCGGGGCGTAGGAGAGATCGAGCAGCGCCAGCTCCTGCACCGCAAGCCCGGCCCACACCGCCGTCGCGAGCACGTCGATGCGCTTCGCGGCCCCCTCGGTGCCGACGATCTGCCCGCCGAGCAGGCGCCCGCTGCCGGGCTCGGCGACGAGCTTGACCCAGATCGGCCCGGCGCCGGGGTAGTAGCCCGCGCGCGTGCGGTCCTTGATCGTCGCGCTCACGATCTCGATGCCGGCGTCGGACGCCTCACGCTCTGAGATCCCGGTGCGCCCGACCTCGTAGCGGCAGATCTTCGAGACGGCTGTGCCGATCACGCCGGGGAAGCGCTCGTCGCCGCCCGTGGCGTTGACGCCCGCGATGCGGCCCTGCTTGTTCGCGTGCGTGCCGAGGTGGATGTTCACCGGCCGATCGAGCACGCGGTGGCGGGTCTCGGCGCAGTCGCCCGCGGCGAAGACGCCGTCATGTCCGGGGCAGCGCTGGTGGTCGTCGACGCGCAGCGCGCCGCTGTCGCCGACCTGCAGCCCGGCGTCGCAGGCGAGGCCGACGAGCGGCCTCGAGCCGACGCCCACGACGACGTGATCGGCCTCGAACGTCTCGTCCGCGGTCCGCACGGCGACCGGTGCCGCGCCGGCCTCGTCGAGCACGATCTCCTCGACGGCGGCACCGAGGACGACGCGCACGCCGCGGGCCTCGGCGGCGTCCTGCACGTGGACGGCCATGTCGGCGTCGAGCGTGGCCATCACCTGCGACGCCTGTTCGATCATCGCCACGCGCATGCCACGGTCGACGAACGCCTCGGCCATCTCCAGGCCGATGTAGCCGGCGCCGACGACGACCGCGCTGTCGCCGCCGCGCTCGAGCGCCGCCCGCAGGCGCTCGGCCGCATCGACCGTCTGCGCCGGCTCGATTGCCTGCGCGCCGGGAAACGGCGGCCGCACCGCCTCGGCGCCGGTGGCCACGAGGAGCTGGTCGAACGGCTCCTCCGACTCGGCGCCGCTCGCGGCGCGCACCGTGAGCCGGCGAGCGCCGAGGTCGATGGCGACGACCTCGCAGCGCGTGCGCACGTCGATGCCGTTGGCGCGATGGTCCTCTGGGCTGCGGCTGATGAGCCGGTCGGCCTCGTCGACGAGGCCGGCGACGTAGTACGGGATCCCGCAGGCCGAGTACGACGTGTAGGGCCCGCGCTCGAAGGCGACGATCTCCAGGTCCGCGTCACGGCGGCGCGCGACGCTCGCTGCGCTCATCCCCGCCGCGTCGCCGCCGACGATCGCCAGTCGCTGCCGCGTGCCCATGATGCGCAGAGCGTACGCGCGTCGACGGACTGCGCCCGCGCGTAGGCTTGAACGCATGCCCGAGCTGCCGGAGGTCGAGATCACGGCGCGCCGCCTCGACGCCGCGCTGCGCGGCGCGAAGATCGACTCCGCGCTGGCGCCGGGCATCAACACGCTCAAGACCTTCGACCCGCCGCTGTCGGCGCTCGAGGGTCGGGCGATCACCTCCGTCGGGCGGCGCGGCAAGCAGTTCGTGATCGAGTTCACCGGCGACCTCGCGCTGCTCGTGCACCTCATGAGCGCCGGCCGCCTGCAGCTCTACGACAAGCGCGCCGGCTTGCGCGACCGCACGTCGCGGCTGCTGCTGCGGATCGCCGATCCCGACAAGCCCGCGCGCGAGCTGCGCCTGCGCGAGTTCGGCACCAAGCAGGCGGCCTGGGTCAAGCTTCTGCCGGCCGACGCGATCGACGACGAGGAGCTGATCGCGACGCTCGGGCCCGAGGTCTGGCCGCAGCCGCCCGAAGACCTCAAGGCGAGGCTCGAGGCGCCGCGCCCGCTGCACACGATGCTGCGCGACCAGCGCGTCATCGCGGGCATCGGCCGCTCGTGGGTCGACGAGATCCTCTGGAGCGCGCGACTGTCACCGTTCAAGCGCGGCGACGACCTCACCGAAGACGAGGCGCTCGCGCTGCGCGAGGCGATCGCGACCGTTCTGGATGGCGCGATCGAGCACTACGAGAAGGTCGTCGCGCTGCCGATCCCCGACAAGCTGCCGCTGCCGCTGCTCGTGCACCGCAAGGCGGGCGAGCCGTGCCCGCGCTGCGGGGCGACGATCGAGGCCGTCCACTACGAGGACTACGTCATGTGTTACTGCCCGGCCGAGCAGACGGGCGGCAAGGTGCTCAAGGACCGGCGGCTGTCGCGGTTGCTCAAGTAGCGCGATTGCGAGCCGGACCGGCCCGGCGATCGATCGCGGGTCGCCGTGATCCGCTGTCGCACGTCACCGCGTTAACGGCAGCGAGCGGTGTCACGTCCGAGGACAGGAGCCTGATCATGACCCTCACGCCATCCGGCCAGCTGGTCGAAGCGCTCAAGGATGCCCACGCCATGGAGGTCACCGCTTTTGAGGATCTCGAGAGCATGATCGCGACGGCGCGTGACCGCGAGTTCCTCGGTGTGCTCGAGGCGCACAGGCGCCAGACGCACGAGCATGCGCGGCGCTTGGAGGAGAGATTGGCCGAGCACGGCCAGGGGGCGTCGAGCGCG
>DASYVZ010000039.1:0-7709 GCA_035936515.1 Solirubrobacteraceae bacterium
GGGGCGCACGACGATCGTCGAGGCGACCTCCGGCAACACCGGCATCGCGCTCGCGTTCGTCTGCGCGGCGAAGGGCTACGACCTCGTGCTCACCCTGCCGCAGGGCATGAGCCGCGAGCGCGAGAGCCTGCTGCGCCTGTACGGCGCGCGCGTCGAGATCACCGAGTCGCTGGGCGGCATGAACGAGGCCGTCGACGCCGCGCGGGCGATGGCCACCGATCCGGACGTCTTTCTGCCCGACCAGTTCTCCAACCCGGCCAACCCCGGCGTCCACCGCCGCACGACCGGTCCCGAGCTGTGGGACGCGCTGGACGGCAAGCTCGACGTGCTCGTCTGCGGCGTCGGGACCGGCGGCACGATCACCGGCGCCGGCGAGTTCCTCAAGGAGCGCAACCCGCAGCTCACGGTCATCGCCGTCGAGCCGGCAACCTCGGCGGTCCTCTCCGGCCGCGCCCCCGGGCCGCACAAGATCCAGGGGATCGGGGCCGGCTTCGTGCCGCCCGTCCTCAACCGCGAGATCATCGACGAGGTCGTCGCCGTAGGCGACGAGGACGCGATCGAGACCGCGCGCGACATCGCGCGCCGCGAGGGTGCGCTCGTGGGCATCTCCTGCGGCGCGGCGGTGGCCGCCGCGATCGACGTCGCCCGCCGGCCGGAGTGCAAGGGCAACCGGATCGCCGTCGTGCTGCCGGACTCCGGCGAGCGCTACGTCTCGACGCCCTTCTTCGCGCCGTGACGGCGCGGGCGTCGCTCTCGAGCCCGGCGTAGCACGCCGGTACGCTGTCGGGATGTTCGGCCTGGGCACCCTCTCGCGCGTGGTCGGCGAGGTCCGGCGCGACGTGGCGGCGGCGCACGCGCGCGACCCGGCCGCGCGCGGCGCCGGCAGCGGCGAGATCCTCACGAGCTGGCCGGGCGTGCAGGCGGTGCTCGCCCACCGGCTGGCCCACGGGCTGCACACGATGGGCGTGCCGCTGCTGCCCCGCACGCTGTCGATGGTCTCGCGCACCTGGACCGGGATCGAGATCCACCCGGCGGCGACGATCGGCCAGGGCTTCTTCATCGATCACGGCGCGGGCGTCGTGATCGGCGAGACCGCCGAGATCGGCAACGACGTCACGCTCTACCAGGGCGTGACGCTCGGCGGGACGGGCTTTCAGACCGGCAAGCGCCATCCGACGCTCGAGGACAACGTGACGGTCGGCGCGGGCGCCAAGCTGCTGGGCGCGATCAGGGTGGGGCACGGCGCGAAGGTGGGCGCGAACTCCGTGGTAATCAACGACGTCCCGCCGAACACGACCGTCGTCGGCAACCCCGGCCATCCCGTCCGCGTCGAGGGCAAGCCCGTCGAGGGTCCCGACACCGACTGGATTCACCTGCCCGACCCGATCGCCGATGCGATCACGCGCCTGTCGGCTCGGATCGCCGAGCTCGAGGGCGAGGTCGCCCGCCTGTCGGGATCCGAGCACGAGCACGTCGCCAAGGTGCGGCCGCTGCGCCCGGCGCAGGGCCCGAGCCCCGCCGGCGGCTGACGCACCGTCAGTAGTAGACCGTGCGCGTCCTGTGCCGCGGCCGGGACTTGTACTGCGGCGCCTGGCCGCGGCTCCAGAGCCAGTTGTCGAGCTCGTGCTCGCTGGCGCCGACGCGCGCTGCGATGAGCTCGCAGGCGCGCACCGCGCACGCGCGGATCTCCCGCTCGCGCCGCCCCGCCGGAAGCAGGCGCCCGCTGTCGACGTGCGCCGCGAGATCGGCGTCGTAGCGCAGCACCCCGTCGCAGCGCAGGACGTGCGGCACGAGGTTGTCGGCGAAGATCGTTAGGCGGTGCAGGTCCTTGAAACGCGCCACGCCGGCGAGCGCGAAATCCGCCGCCGCGATCTGCGCGCGCTTGTAGAAGCCGCGGTCGGCGAACAGCGTCATCGAACCCGCGAGGTCGGCGGCCAGCGCCTGCGCCGACCCGTGCGCGCCGCGGACGACGGCGAGCGCATCGCGATCGCCGAGGAAGCGACCGAGCTCGCGCAGCGCCTGCGCGTAGAGCGCCATGAGCTCGTGGTCGCGCGGCTGGCCGAGCGTGTCGGCAATCTCGGCGGTGCCGATCGCGCGCAGCTGCGGCGGGGTCCACGGGCCGTGAGCCCGGAAGCGATCGGCGAGCGCCCAGGCGACGGTGAAGTAGCCCGACGAGCCGGCGCGCTTGCGCAGCGTGGGAAACCAGCCCGAGCCGAAGTTCACCGCGTCGAGCGTGAGGAAGTAGGCGGCAACCTCGGCGGGCGACCCCTCGAGGTAGTGGCGCAGCGGGTCGGGCGCCGGGGGCGGACCGGGCTCGACGTGCGCGATGGCGTCAAGCTCGATCGTGACCGACTGTGCGCCGGCGGCGAGCTGCGCGCACGAGGCGCGCACGGCATCTGTCAGGCCTGCGGCGATGGCGGCTCCCGGTTCGCTCGGCGACGCGCGACCTTCAGACGCGAGTGTACGCCTGCATCTGGCGTGCCGCGGCGCCGTCGGGTGCCTCCGATCGCGCGCCTATGCTGCGGTGACATGGCGGACACCGCATCCCAGAGCCGCATCGAGGAGCTGCTGGCGGGGCTCAATGCTCCGCAGCGTGAGGCGGTCACGCACGGCGAGGGCCCGTTGCTGATCCTCGCGGGCGCGGGCACGGGCAAGACGCGCGTGCTGACGCACCGCATCGCGTTCCTGGAGGGCACCGGGATGGCGCGCGCGAACGAGATCCTCGCGATCACGTTCACGAACAAGGCGGCACAGGAGATGCGCGAGCGCGTCGAGCGGCTGCTCGGACGCCGCACGCGCGCGATGTGGGTCATGACCTTCCACGCGGCCTGCGCGCGGATGCTGCGCGCCGAGGCGCACCGCCTGGGCTACACGCGCCAGTTCACGATCTACGACCAAGCCGACGCGCGGCGGCTGGTCAAGCGCAGCCTCGACGAGCTCGGCGTCGACACGAAGCGCTTTACGCCCGGGGCCGTCCACCACCAGATCTCCGACGCCAAGAACAAGCTGCGCGACGCGGAGGCCTACAGCCAGCTCGTCGGCTCGTACTTCGAGACGACCGTCGCCGACGCCTACCGCATCTACGAGCGCGAGCTGCACCGCATGAACGCGATGGACTTCGACGACCTGCTCGTCAACGCTGTCAACGTGCTGCAGCTCTTCCAGGAGGTGCGCGACCGCTTCTCCACGGCGTTTCGCCACGTGCTCGTCGACGAGTACCAGGACACGAACGCCGTCCAGTACCGCTGGCTGCAGCTGCTCTCCAGCGACCATCGCAACCTCGCGGTGGTCGGCGACGACGCGCAGTGCCTGGTGGCCGGAACGCTCGTCAAGATGGCGGACGGGACGCGGCGGCCGATCGAGCACGTGTCGGCCGGCGACGAGGTGCTCTCCTGCTACGGCAGCGGCGACCTGCGACCGGCGCGCGTGACGGACGCCTTCATAAGCCACGACCGGCGCGACGGCATCGCGATCACCACGGCCGGCGGGCGTCGGATCGTCGCGACTCCCGAGCACGTCCACTTCGCCGGCTACGAGACCCGTCCCGATCCCATGTTGGTCGAATCGATGCGCCGCCATGTTCGCGCCAGGACGATCGGTACGAGCAGCGCGCCGCGGTTCCGTCACCAGCTCGATGCATGCCTCTGCGAAGAGCGCCGCGAAGGCGCCCCGGGGCACCGGCTGAGCATGTCCGGCTTTCGCGCCGACGACGGCGAGGCGCTCGAGCGCGCCGGCATCGCCGTGACGTTGCTGCCCCCGGGCCTGATGCGCTGGCGCTACAACGCGGTCTTCTCGGACGTCGGTCAGATGCTCGGGGAGGCCGAGCGGATCCGCTCGGTGCTCGGCGACGAGGTCTGGCTGCGGTGGACGGCGCGGCTGGGCGGCGCCAACAGCAACGGCCGCGGCCGCTCGCTTCCGTTCACGGTCGCGGCCTCTGTACGCCGCGGCATGGTGCTGTTCGACGAGCGCGGCGGCCTCGACACCGTCATCGAGGTCGAGCGCGTCGAGCTCGACGGCCCGGTGTACGACCTCAACGTCGAAGGAACACACAACTACATCGCCAACGGCGTGCTCACCCACAACTCGATCTACGGCTTCAGAGGAGCCGACATCTCGAACATCCTGGACTTCGAGGAAACCTTCCCAGACGCCCACGTCGTCAAGCTCGAGCAGAACTACCGCTCGACGCAGACGATCCTCAGCGCCGCCAACGCCGTCATCGCGCACAACCGCGAGCAGAAGCACAAGTCGCTGTGGACGAACCTCGGCCAGGGCGACCCGATCAAGATCCGCGAGCTCGACGACGAGCACGCCGAGGGGCGCTACGTCGTCGGCGAGATCGAGCGGCTCGTCGACGAGGGCGCCAGCCGCGCGGAGATCGCGGTCTTCTACCGCACGAACGCGCAGTCGCGGGTCATCGAGGACACGCTCGTGCGGCGCGACATCGCCTACCAGGTCATCGGCGGCACGAAGTTCTACGAGCGCGCCGAGATCAAGGACGCGATCGCCTACCTCACGGTGCTGGGCAACCCGCAGGACGTCGTCTCGTTCACGCGGATCGTCAACTCGCCGCGCCGCGGGATCGGCCAGACGTCGCTCGGGCGCGTGACGGCGCACGCGGACGCGACGGGGATCTCGATCTGGGACGCGGCGGCGAACGCCGATCAGGTGCCGGGCCTCGGCACCGCCGCGATGCGGGCGCTCTCGCGCTTCATGGACACGATGGAGGCCCTGCGCGAGCGCGTCGAGCAGCGCGTGCCGATCGGCGACCTGCTCGAGTCGCTGCTGCACGACACGGGCTACATCGACGCGCTGAAGGCGGAGCGCACGATCGAGGCGCAGGGCCGCGAGGAGAACCTCGCCGAGCTCGTCGAGGTCGCGCGCGAGTTCGACGCGACCGCCGAGGAGGAGAACGACACGCTCGACGTCTTCCTGCAGGGCGTCGCGCTCGTCGCCGACGCCGACACCCGCACCGACGACGAGGGGCTCGTCACGCTCATGACGATCCACAACGCCAAGGGGCTCGAGTACCCGATCGTCTTCATCGCGGGGATGGAGGAGGGTGTCTTCCCGCACTCGCGCGCGCTCGACGAGGGCGGGCTGGAGGAGGAGCGCCGCCTGGCCTACGTCGGTGTGACGCGCGCGATGCGCTCGCTGTACCTCACGAGCGCGCGCCGCCGCGCCGTCTTCGGCGCGACGCAGTACGGGATGCGCTCGCGCTTTCTCGATGAGATCCCGCCCCAGCTCACCGACCGTGCGGACGAGCCGCGGATCCGCGCCGGGGTCGCGGCTCAGCGGCCGGGCTCGTGGGCCTCATCCTCGTCGAGCACGCGCACCGAGACGGCGGCGCCGTCCTTCCGGATGGGCGACGACGTCGCGCACGCGGCGTTCGGCGCCGGCGTCGTCACCGGCGTGGAGGCGGGCGGGATCGTCGTCGTGCGCTTCGCCGGCGACGGCAGCGAGCGCAAGCTCATGGCCGAATACGCTCCGATCACGAAGCTCTGACGAAGACGAGGACGTCAACCCATGCCAGCCGAGATCATCGACGGAAAGCAGATCGCCGGACGGGTGCGGATCGGCGTCGCGTGCGACGTCGAGGCGTTCACGCAGGAGTTCGGCGGCGCGCGCCCGGGACTGGCGACGATCCTCGTCGGCGACGATCCCGGCTCGGCGATCTACGTCGCCGGCAAGCAGAAGGCGTGCAAGGAGGTCGGCATGCAGGGCTTCAACTTCCCCCTCGCGGCCGACACGCCGCGCCCCGAGGTCGTCGAGCTCATCGAGCGCCTCAACGCCGATCCCGACGTCTCCGGCATCCTGCTGCAGCTGCCCGTGCCCGAGCCGCTGGACGGCGTCGCGCTGACGGGGATGATCGATCCGCTCAAGGACGTCGACGGGCTGACGCCGATCAGCGCCGGGCTGCTCGCGCAGGGCCGCGACGGGCTGCGCCCGTGCACACCGCAGGGCGTCATGACGCTGATCGATGCTGCGGGCGCGCAGCTCGAGGGCGCCGAGGCCGTCGTCATCGGCCGCTCCAACCTCTTCGGAAAGCCGATGGCGCAGCTGCTGCTGGGCGCCAACGCGACGGTCACGATGTGCCATTCGCGCACCCGCGACCTCGCGGGCGTCTGCCGCCGCGCCGACGTGCTGATCGCGGCCGTCGGGCGCGCGCGGATGGTCAAGGCCGAGTGGGTCAAGCCGGGCGCGACCGTCATCGATGTCGGCATGAACCGGACCCAGGACGGTCTGGCGGGCGACGTCGATCTCGACGCCGTCAAGGAGGTCGCGCGGGCGATCACCCCGGTCCCCGGCGGAGTCGGGCCGATGACGATCGCGTTTCTGCTGCGCAACACGCTGCAGGCCGCGCGGATGCAGCGCAGCGGCGTGGCGGTCGGCTGATGGACGTGCGCCGGCTGCGCAGCGGCGAGCTCGTGACGGCGGGGTGCGCGGTCGCGCTGGCGGTCGTGCTGTTCGTCGACTGGTTCGGCGGCCGATCGGGCTGGTCGGCGATGACGCTCGGGCGCTTCCTGCTCGTGCTGATGATCCTGCTCACGCTGACGCTCGTCGTCGTCACCCTCCGCGCAGGCGCCGTCTCGGCGGCTCTCTCCGTCGGCGTCGTGACGATCGGCATCGGCACGATCGCGCTGTTGTATCTGCTCTACCGCGTCGGGATCGACGAACCCGGCCGCAACGCCCTCGTCAGCGTCGACACCGGCGCGTATCTCGGCCTGCTCAGCCTGCTGGGGATCCTCGCCGGCACGTGGCGCTCGCTCGCCGACGAGCGCAAGGACAGCGTGGTCTCACTGCGCCAGACGGAGCGCGTCCTGGCCGTCCGTGGTCCCGCTCGCCCGCCGCCGCCGGCGCACGAGCGCGCGGGCGGCGAGCCGCGCGCCTGACCCGCGCCTGACCGTCAGACGCTCGGGCTGCCACGCCCTCGCTGCGGATTCCACCGGCGCACGCTGTCGCTCGGCGCCACGCCCGCCGCCAGCCGCGGATCAGCGACCGGCGCCTGCGCGGTGAGCTGCATCGGAATCACGCCGGCCCAGACATCGAGCGCGTAGTCCTCCTCGTCGTCGCCGGGGGGGCCCGTGCGGAGCTTCGCCGACGCCTCGTCCAAGCTCATCGCGAGCACGCGCGTCCCCTTGAGCTCCTGAGCGCTCGGGGCGCGGACCTCGTCCCAGCGGCCCGGCACGATGTGCTCGGTGAAGGCTTGCAATGCGCCCAAGAGCTCCTCGGGCTCGGACACCGATCGTGCCGCGCCGAGCACGACCACCGAGCGGTAGTTCATCGAGTGGTGAAACGCGGAGCGGGCGAGCACGATCCCGTCCAGCAGCGTCACGGTGAGACATGCGGGCATGCCCGCGGCGAGCGCCCGGACCGCGCGGCTCGCCGCCGATCCGTGCACGTAGACGGTGTCCCCGACCCGCGCATGCAGCGTGGGGATCACGTAGGGCTGCTCGTCGATCGTGAAGCCGAGGTGCGCGACGAGCCCGGCGTCGAGGATCGCGTCGATCGTCGAGCGCTCGTAGTCGGCGCGCGACGGTGCTCGGCGCACGCGGGTGCGCGGAGACGGAGCAGGGGCCATCCGACGACGATACGAGGCCGTTGGCCTTATGAACAGGACCAACCGCGTGCGAGAATACCGAGCCAATGGAGCTTCACCTCGACCTCGCGGCAACGCCCGGCTCATCGCTGCGCACGCGCCTGGAGGG
>DASYVZ010000040.1:0-2387 GCA_035936515.1 Solirubrobacteraceae bacterium
CGCACGAGCTGCGCGTCCAGGTCCGCGACGAGCGCCCGGTGGGCGGCCTCGTTGGCGGCGAAGCCGACTGACTCGGGCCGCACGGAGCTCGTCAGCACCACGCTCATGCCGCCGGTTCCCAGCGCACCCGCCCGGCGACGAGCGTGTGCGAGCCCAGCGGCCGCCCGAGCACCTCGCGCACCGCGCGCGCGGCATCGAGCAGCGCGTCGAGATCGATGCCGGTCTCGATGCCCATCTCGTGCAGCATCGAGACGAGGTCCTCGCTGGCGATGTTGCCGGTCGCGCCGCGCGGGACCGGGCAGCCGCCGAGCTCGCCGAAGCTCGATTCGTACGAGGCGCAGCCCGCCTGCAGCGCGGCGAGCACGTTGGCCAGGCCCTGGCCGCGCGTGTTGTGGAAGTGGGCGGTGAGCTGGACCTCGGCGCCGAGCGCCGCGGCGGCGTCCGCAAAGTGCGCGGCCACCTGCAGCGGGTTGGCCATCCCGGTCGTGTCGCCGAAGGCGATCTCCGCCGCGCCCGCATGGGCCAGCTTGCGTGCTAGGTCGAGCACGCGCGCGCGGTCGACCACTCCCTCGTACGGGCAGCCGAAGCTCGTCGCGATGACCGCCTCCACGCGCAGCCCCGCCTCGCGCGCGCGGGCGATCACCCGTTGAAGCTCCGCGAGCGACGCGTCGACGGATCGGTTGACGTTGCGCCGGTTGTGAGTCTCGCTGGCCGACAGGAACACGCCGACCTCCTCGAAGTGCTCGCGCACCGCGAGCGCATGGTCGAGGCCCCGCTCGTTGGGGATCAGCACGCTGCGCGCGACGCCCGCGGATACGTCGATCCCCGTCAGCACCTCGCGCGCGTCGGCAAGCTGCGGCACGACGTCGGGCCGTACGAAGCTCGTGACCTCGATGCGCCGCACACCGCTGCGCGCGAGGCGGTCGATCAGCGCGATCTTGTCCTGCGTGGCGATGATCTCGGGCTCGTTCTGAAAGCCGTCGCGCGGGCCGACCTCACGAATATCCACCGCGGAAGGGAGCACGCTAGGTGCCGAGGGAGCGAGCGATCACCATCTGCTGGATCTCGTCGGTCCCCTCGCCGATCGTGAGGATCTTCGCGTCGCGGTACATGCGGCACACCGGGTATTCCTCGATGTAGCCGTAGCCGCCGTGGATCTGGACGGCCTCCTCGGCGCAGCGCACCGCCAAGCGCCCGGTCTTGAGCTTCGCCTGCGCGGCGGCCAGCGCAAAGTCGCGCCCGTCGTCCTTCAGCAGCGCCGCGCGGTAGACGAGCAGCCGCGCCGCCTCGATCTCCGTCGCCATGTCGGCGAGCTTGATCTGGATCGCCTGGAACGACGAGATCGCGCGCCCGAACGCGCGCCGCTGCCTGGCGTAGGCGAGCGCCTCGTCGAAGGCCCCCTGCGCGAGGCCGAGGCCCATCGCGGCGACGCCGATGCGCCCGATCGCCAGCACGTGCAGGAACTGGCGCAGCCCGTTGCCGCGCGGCCCGAGCAGGTTGTCGGCGGGCACGCGGCAGTCCTCGAAGGTCAGCGGCCGCGTGTCGGAGGCGTTCCAGCCCATCTTGCGATACGGCTCGCCCGGCTCGTAGCCCGGGGTGCCGTTGGGAACGAGGAAATTGGAGATCTCGCCCTCTCCCGTCAGCGCGGTGATCGTCACGAGCCCGGAGATCGCGGTGCCGGCGTTGGTGATGAACTGCTTGGAGCCGTCGATCACCCACTCGCCGTCGTCGAGGCGGGCGCGCGTCTTGGTGTTCGCCGCGTCAGAGCCGGCCTCGGCCTCGGTCAGCCCGAAGGCGCCGAGGATCTCCCCGGCGCACAGGCGCGGCAGCCACTCGCGCTTGTGCTCCTCGCTGCCGAAGAGATGGATCGGCTGCGTGCCCAGAGACGTGTGCGCGCAGAGCGTGATCGCGACCGACGAATCGACACGCGCGAGCTGCTCGACGGCAAGCGCGTAGGCCAGCGTGTCGCCGCCCGCGCCGCCGTATTCCTCCGGGAACGGGATCCCCATGAGGTTCAGCGCTGCGAGCTTGGCGATGATCTCGTAGGGAAACGACTTCGTGCGATCCAGCTCGCCGGCGACCGGCGCGACCTCGGCGGCGGCGAAGTCGCGGACCGTGCGCCGCAGCAGCTCGTGATCGTCTGACAGCTCGAAGTTCATGGGCCGGTGCAGTATGAACGCCGCCCCGTGACAATCAGTACCGTCGCAGCGCCGCTCGCTCAGGGAGTGGGCGGTGGCGGCGGCAGCTCGAGCAGCCGCCCCAACGCCTTCAGCAAGCCCTCCAGGATCTGCCCCACCACCGTGCCAAGCTTGTCAACCGTCTCCTTCAGCTCCTCCGTCGCCTCCCTGGCGAGCTCCTCGAGCGTCGGCAGAGGCGCCGGCGGAGGC
>DASYVZ010000041.1:0-6482 GCA_035936515.1 Solirubrobacteraceae bacterium
CACAAACCGGACAACCCGGCCCATGCACAAGCTCCACATTCGCCGGCAACAAATCATCGATCCCGTACTTATAAATCGAATGCGTATGCCCGCCGCAAACCTCCATGAACTTATAATGACGCCCCGGCTCCACAAGACCCAAAATCTCGCCCGCCAGCACCTCCCCCAACGCCGGATCGCGAAACTCATCGACATACTTCATTCAGAGCCCTCCTCGCTAAGCCTTGCGATCGCCGTGCCGGCATGAACCAAAAGCCGATCCCCCGGCGCCACCGGGGCGACTAGATCAATCTCAACCGTCTCCGAAGTCCCATCCTCATCAGCACACAACGCCAGCCCCCGCCCCTCGTCGAGGCGCAACACCGTCAGCGGGACGGCGACATCACCACACGTGATGCAGCCCGTCGTCTGATCACAGGCCGGTGCCAGCGCGGACGCCGCGTTGGCGATCAGGCGGGTCATTCGATGATGCTCGCCTTCAGCTCTTCGAGCTCGTTTTCGTAGTCCTCGCCCATGCTCTCGAGCATTCGGCGCGTCTCGAGCGCTTCTGCCTCGTCGACCTTCGACATCGCGAATCCGACGTGGATGAGGACCCAGTCGCCGGGGCCGACGCCGATGCCGTCGTCGTCGAGCAGCCCGATGTTGACGTTGCGCTGAACGCCCGCCACATCGACCTTCGCGAGACGGTTGGTCTCGTCGACGACCTCAAGAATCTGACCGGGAATCGCCAAGCACATTCGGTCGTCAAGCCTCCCGTCGCAACTGCATTGCCACTGCTCTCCTCACCGGCAAGGGAGTCGTATCACTCGCGCAACCCCTGCGCTAGATGTTTAGATCACCTTGTGCCCGCGCTCGCGGGTGGTACCAACGGGCGGTCGGGACCCGCAGCTGTGCCGAAGCCGCGAAGGGGGAGGATGAAACCGCGTGTCCATAGGCCGACCATCTGTGACGCAGGATCCCATTGAGCAGGCGCTGGACAAGCTCGGGTCGTACGGAGTGCCGGTGACGGAGATCGGCGAGAAGGCGGAAGCGATCTTCGAGTCGCTCGGCTCCATCGACCTCTTCGAGATCGTAGATCAGCTCGGCTCGATCGATCCGGCGCAGATCGACGTCGGGGAGATCCTCGGCGAGCTGAAGGCCCGGTTCGACGAGCTCGACCCCGCAGTGAAGGTGCCGGTGGCCGTCGCCGCCGGCTTCGTCGGCGCGCGGGTGGTGAGGTGGGTTGTCCGCTAGGCGCGACCGCCGCTGCAGCGCGGCGGCCCCGACGGCCCGCAGATCGAGGCGTCGCGTCATATACGCGCGCGCGAGAACATGATGGTGCAATGACGGACGAGCCCATCAAGAGCGACGGGACGGCAGACGTGCACGCACGGAACGGCTCCCACGCGTCGCTGGTATCCACCGGGGACAAGCCCGGCACGGTCACGGTGCGGGAGGATGTACTGGCCTCAGCGGCCGTGGCGATCGGTTTCGTCGCGGGCGCTGGCGGGGTTGGTGCGGCCGTCGGCATGCCGCTCCGGGCGATCGGCCTCGGACGTCGGACACCCTCGTTGAAAGGGATGCGAATGCGAAACAGGAAGCTGAACGCGCAGCTCGCGCCCGCGATGTACTCGCTCGCCGCGACCAATAGCCAGCTGCTCGGGCTCGTCGGGCATCGTCGCCCGATGGTCGCCCTTGCCAGGTTCGGGATTGCGGCGGCAGGCGTCGCGTACCTGACAGCCGTCAAGTAGACCGACCGGCTGGCTGCGCCCGCGTGCTCCGGAGCTGCGGCGCACCACGGTGCTTCGCCGGCGGCCTCGCCGGACCGGCGCCGGACGGCACGACCCGCCGGCGGCCTGCCTGCTCTCAGGCCTTCGCCTTCGCGTCGGCATGGATGCGGCCCTTGCCCTTGGAGTGGCAGAGCCGTCCGCCCTCGCGCCCATGGCGCACAGCCGCAAGCTCGGCCATGATCGACAGCGCCGTCTCGCGCGCGTTTGTCGCGCCGAGATCGAGTCCGACGGGCGCGCTGATCCGCGCCTGATCCTCCTCTGACACGCCGGCCGCGACAAGTCGCTCTCGGCGGTCGGCCTGCGCGCGCTTGGAGCCCATCGCGCCGATATACGGGACATCGCTCGCCAGCACGGTCAGCAGCGTGGCGTCGTCGAGCTTGGGGTCGTGGGTGAGGATCACGACGTAGGTGGCCTTGTCGGGCGCCCCGAGCTGCTCGAACGCCTCCTCCGGCCACGCCGCCACGACACCGATGGCGTCCGGAAAGCGCTCCGGGGTGGCGAAGCGGGCGCGGGGGTCGACGACGTAGGGCCGCCAGCCGCAGACGCGGGCGAGCGCCGAGAGGTGCTGGGCGTACTCGACGGCGCCGAAGATGACGATCCGGGGATCGGGAGCGGTGACGTCGATGAAGAGGTCGCCCCGGATCTCGGAGCTCTCCTTCCACATCAGCTCCTCGGCGTCGGCCTTGCCCTGCGCGTCGAGCTCCGGGTCGCCGAGCGTGCCCTCCGACGTGCCGTCGGGCCGCACGAGGAGCTTCTCTCCGAGATGCTCGCCGCGCACCACCGTGACGAGCGCGCCCCGCCCGTCCTCACGTGCGATTTGTGCAAAGGCTTCGTGGACGCTCATTGCGAGAACCTCGGTTGCAGTTTGAAGTATCCGATCGTCGAGCGGTGGGCGGTCACGGCTGAAAGCGCTCCACCCACACGTCGATCTCGCCGCCGCATGGCAGCCCGACGTCCCAGGCCTCCTCATCGGCGATCCCGAACGTCAGCAGCTGCGGCTCACCGCCGGTCAGGACCTCGTCGGCGACCTCGATGACGGCGCCCTCGACGCACCCACCTGACACCATGCCCGAGACCTCGCCGCGGTCGTTGACCGCCATCTTCGCGCCCGGGGGGCGCGGTGCCGACCGACGTGTCGCGGTGATCGTCGCTATGGCGACCTGCGCGCCGTCCGCGACCCAGCGGTCCACGTCCTCGATGACATCCTTCATTGGCTTGGCTCCTCTCCGCGACAACCCGTAGGCAGATACTACCCCCGGGTACTCGGGCGATTCGCGCGGCGCGGTTCAACGTGGCGCGTGTGCGGTGCGGGTGCAGCCCACGCGGGGGGCGCACCTGAGCGCGCAATCCCGGCCGAGCGACTGCTCAGGCCTTCGCGATGTTCGCCGAGAAGGACTTGATCAGCTGGGTCAGTACGGCGACGATCGTGCCCTCGCCCATCGAGCCATCTTGACCTCGATCTCGGCCTTGGCGGACTGCGGGCTGTCGGCGGACACGACGCGGGCGCCGGGCACCCACGGGATCAGCTTGTTGAGGTCGCTGATGGTGCTCCAGGCCGCGTCGGGATCGGACACCGAAAACGTCTCGTTCAACGTGGGCATTCTGCGGTCTCTCCTCTGTCGGGTCTGACGCCTCGGGTGCTGCAGCGTCGCGGCGTAGCCCGGGCGAGCGCGATGAACCACCGCCGCGCGGGCGCTCAGGCGCTGGAGCAGCGGCGGAGTATCTCAGTTCCGGCGCGTTCCGCCGTCGCCTGCGGCCGGATAGCCGGGCCGCGAAGAAAAGAGGTTCTTCATAGAATCGACGGATGGCTATTCAGGCAGGTACATACAAGCTCGGTCCGCACAACGCGTCTCTGCATGTCGAGACCGGCCGTAACGGGGCGGCCGCGAAGGCAGGCCACGACCTCATCATCGACGTCAAGTCGTGGGAGGCGACGCTCGAGGTGGGCGACGACTCGAGCCTGCAGCTCAGCGCCGACCCCACGTCGCTGCACGTGCGCGAGGGCAAGGGCGGCATGCAGGCGCTCAAGGAGGACGACAAGGAGGACATCCGCAAGACGATCGACAAAGACGTCCTGAAGAAGAAGACCATCACCTTCCGCTCGACGTCGGTCGAGCCCGCCGGCGAGAGCCTCAAGGTCAGCGGCGACCTCGAGATGGGCGGCAAGTCCAACCCGGTCTCGTTGGACCTCGACGAGAGCGGCGGCACGCTCAGCGGCCGTGCGGCGGTCAAGCAATCCGACTGGGGTATGAAGCCCTACTCCGCCCTGTTCGGCGCGCTGAAGGTCAACGACGAGGTCAAGGTCGTCTTCCAGGGAACGCCGAGCTAGCCGAGCCCGGGCGACCGGTAGAATCACCGAGTGGCCCTGATCGTCGCCCACATCGCGGGGATTCCGATCGAGGAGATGATCGCGATGGGCGCTCCCGTCCTCGGGGCCACCTACGTGGCGCTCATGGCGAGCCTGCGCTCGCGCAAGCGCTTCTGGAAGCGCGACTGACCGAGGTGGGCCGCCAACGACCACCGGCCTGCGTTGCAGGCCGGTGTGTCGACGGCAATGCGATCCGCGAGCGTTAGTCGCGGAACGTGGTCTGCGCGTCGAGCGAGCCCTCCAGCTGGCGTCCATCGGGGCCAGCGGGCAGTTCGATGGCTCCGGCGTGGGCGTACAGCGCGATCTCCTCGATGCGCTTGCCGCCGAAGTTGTCGCCGCTCCAGTTCAGCGACTGTGGTGACGTGCCGAGCATGCCACCCGCCAGGTAGCGCGACTTGTCCTTGATCTTCGCGCACGTCTTGCGCACGGCGTTGGTGACGCCGGGGCTGGAGCTCGTGACGTACCCGTGGCCACCGCCGAAGCGGTCGAGGTCCTGCGCGACGACCTTCACGTCCCCCGAAGGCATGCCGAGCTCGTCGCCGACGAGCTCCGCGAGCTGGCGCGATTGCCCGCCGTCGTCGCAGCTCAGGCTCAACGTCGCCTTCCCTGTCGGGTGCACCCGCAGATAGACACAACGGTACGCACTAGCAGCCATGTACAGCTCCCCTCATATGTGCCGATACCTGCACAGTCTCGCTCCTTCCAAAGCCATCGGGCGACCCCGCGGGGCCGCCGGTCAAGCGGGCGCCAGTATGACAGTTCCCGTGGCGCCGCGCCCGTCCCAATCGCGCCTGCGGGTGTCTCGCGTGAGTCATATCCCGGAGTTTGATCCCGGCGACGTGTTGCCCTTGAACGCGCCGTATCCGCTGGGCATGGCGACGTGCTGCTCGGTCGTCCCGGCGACCCCCCACGTGTCCTCCTCCGGCTCGTCGTCGAGCGTGGGGACCTTCCAGCTCGCGAGCATCGGATCGTGGTCGCGCGAGGCGGCGATCGCGTCCGCGACCTCCTCGAGCGACTTCAAGGTGTGTCCGCTGACGAGCGCGTCGCAGTGCGGCAGCGCGGCGACCAGGCCGGCCGCCTTCGGCGCGAAGCCCTCCGCAGCGACGCGCGGGTTGACCCACACGATGCGGTAGGCGAGACGCGCCAAGCGCTCCATCTCACGCCCGACGAGCTCCGGGTCGCCGCGCTCCCATCCGTCGGAGAGGATCACGATGACCGAGCCGCGCGCGATCCCGCGGCGGCCGTAGCGATCGTTGAACTCCTTGAGCGCGTCGCCGATGCGCGTGCCGCTGGACCAGTCGGGCGCCGCCTCGGTCGCGCGGCGAATCGCGCGCTGCGGGTTGCGGCCGGCGAGCTGCTTCGTGAGGCGCGTCAGCCGCGTGGCGAAGACGAACGCCTCGGCGTAGGGCCCGGTCGCGCGGGCGGCGTGCAGGAACTGCAGGTACGCGCGCGCGTAAGGCTCCATCGACCCCGAGATGTCGCACAGCAGCACCAGCCGGCGCGGGTGCACGCGACGGCGCTTGCGCGAGAGCACGATCGGGTCGCCGCCGGTGTGCAGGCTCCTGCGCAGCGTGCGGCGCATGTCGATGTGCTCGCCGCGGCGCCCGCGTTGCTTGCGGCGCGTGAGGCGTTCGGGCGTGGCGAGCTGCAGGCGGACCATGAGCTTGTAGAGCAGGGCGAGCTCCTCGGCGCTGAGCGCCTGGAAGTTCTTGTGGCTGAGCGCCTCCTCCTCGCTGGCCTCCTGCAGCGGGACGGGCTTCTCCTCCTCGGTCTCCTCTTCGTCCTCGCTGTCACCCTCGCCGGCGTTCATCTGCATGGCATCCTGGCCGCCCTCGCGCTCCATGATGTTCTCGTCGTCCATGTCGTCCGGCGTCTCGCTGTCGACCTGCTCGACCGCCTCGTCCTCGTCCTCGACGTCGAAGTCGTCGGTGTTCTTCACCTTCTTGCGCCCACCGAAGACCTGGCCGAAGACCTTGTCGAACGCCGGCACCTGCTGAAAGCCGGTGACGAAGATCGCCCGCGTCGTGCAGTACAGGCGCCGCCGGGAGACCGGCTTGGTGAGCTTCAGGGCGCGCGTGTACTGCTCGGCCTGCGACGGGGTGACCGGCACCCCCGCCTCGTGCAGCCGCTGGCTGAACGCGCTCGCGAGCCCCGGCAGGTCGACCTCGAAGTCGACGACCTTGAACTCGGGAACCGGATCGGACCCGTTGGACGTCTCAGCCATTACTGCTCCTCGATGAGCTGCTCCAGGCCGGCCGCGCGGACGACCTCCTGGTCCTCGCTGTACTTCAGGACCGAGCCGAGCGTGCGATCGGCGGAGGCGACGTCGAGGTGCTCGACGCCGA
>DASYVZ010000042.1:0-8506 GCA_035936515.1 Solirubrobacteraceae bacterium
GCCGACGGCGTCATCGTCGGCAGCCGCCTCGTGCGCGCCGCCGCAAGCGCCGCCGACGCGCCGGCGGCCGTGCGCGAGGTGGTCGGCGCCTTCTCGGTCGCCTTGCAGCGCGCCGCCGCCGAGAGGTGAGCGGATCCCACCGATGGGTTGTTTCGGCCTCACCGCCGCGCTGAGACAGTCGACCTACATCGCATTCACGAGCGCAACGCCGGCCACGGAGCGCGCTCCCCGAGTCAAAGGACCTTGCCATGTCTGCCTTTCCGATTCCCTCCCGTCTGCTTCGCGCCGCCGCCGCCGCACGTTCCGGTCGCGCGAGTGCGCGCACGCTGCCGTCCATCGCAAAAGTGGATGCACGTCTGCGCGCGATCGAGGCCGTGTCTCATCGCTTCCTGGTCACGCACAGCATTGCGATGCTGCGCGTCAGCCTCGGCGTCGTGTTCCTCGCGTTCGGCGTGCTGAAGTTCTTCCCAGGCGTCAGCCCGGCGCAGAACCTCGTCGAGCAAACGACCCACCTGCTCACGTTCGGGCTGCTCCCCGCAGCCGCCGCGCTCGTGCTCGTCGCGGCGATGGAGTGCGCCATCGGCCTGTGCCTCGTCACCGGTCGCCTCATGCGCCCGGCCATCTATCTGCTCGGCGCCCAGCTGATCGGCATCCTTTCACCGCTGATCCTGTTGACCGGGCGCCTGTTCGACGGCCCCCACGGCGCGCCGACGCTCGAGGGACAGTACGTCCTGAAGGACATCATCCTCGTTGCCGCGACGCTCGTCCTGGCCGCCAGCGTGACCGGCGGGCGCCTCACCCCACGCTCCGAGGAGCCCGCGGCAACCTGACGCACCGCTCGCAGACGACGCTTCTCTCACCGCACGGGCCGGGCCGCGATAGCGGCCCGGCCCGCTGTCGTTGTGCGTCCCGCGGGATTGCGCGGAGGCGGTGTGACGCATTCCCCCTCTTGGGTCGTTTCACGCGCCACGAGCCAGTGGGAGCGTCGGTCCCCATCACAGCCACGGCGGGCCGCCGCTCAAGCGCGCCCGGGGAGGAACATGACCATGCACACTGCCAAGCCAACCGCGCCCGCAACCACCTCGCAGACAGGCTCGCTCGTCTCTTCTCACGGCCGCGACCCGGACGACGGCGAACGGGCGCTGCTCGCGCTGGTCGTCGCAGCTCGCTCCGGCGACGAGCGCGCATGGGAGCGCCTGCACGCCCGCTTCACGCCGATGCTACGGAGCATCGCGCACTCCTACCGGCTCTCGTCCAGCGACGTCGACGACGCCGTCCAGATGACGTGGGTGCGCCTCGTGAGCCACATCGGCCGGGTGCGCGAGCCGGCCGCGCTCGCCGGCTGGCTGGCGACGACCATCCGCCGGGAGTGCCTGCGCCTCCTACAGCGCCCGATCCGCGAGCACGTCACCGATGACCCGCAGCTCGGCGAGTGCATCGATCTCGTCGTCGATCCGGAGCGTGCGCTGCTGGCAGCCGAACGCCGCGTGCTGCTCGCGCGAGCGCTCGACACGTTGCCCGAGCGCCACCGCCGGCTCATGGTGCTCCTGCTGACGCAGCCGAAGATGGACTACGAGACCGTCAGCACGACCTTGGGGATGCCGCGCGGCAGCATCGGTCCGATCCGGGCGCGGAGCATCGCGCGCCTGCAGGGTGACCCACAGCTGCGCAGCGTCAGTCTGAGCTCCGCATGCTGAGCCGTCGCACGGACATGATGCTCACTGTGAGGCTGGTCACACTGATGCTTGTTCCACTGTCAAACCGAGCGTAGGCTGGGCCGATGCACTCCGTGCCCACTGTGCTGCGTACGACGTCCGCCAGCGAGCTGAAGGAGCGACTCGACGCCGCACGGACCAATTTGCCGTTCGTCCTGTACCGCGGGGACGATCATCGTCAGCGGATCGTCGTGCTCGACGGGCCGCCGCGACTCACGATCGGCCGTCAGGCGGCGAGTGACATCCCGTTGCCGTGGGACGAGGCCGTCTCGCGGGTCCACGCGACGCTCGAGCGTGTGGGCGAGGAATGGACTCTCATCGACGACGGAAGCTCGCGCAACGGCTCCTTCGTCAACGCGGTGCGTATCCGCGGCCGCCGCCGTCTCAGCGACGGCGACGTCATCCGCATCGGCTTCACGACGCTGGCGTACGTCGTCCCCCGCGCGCGCGATGCCGCCACGCCGACGGTTGCCGCCACCACTTCCGGAATGCCGGCGCTGACGGCCGCGCAGCGACGGGTGCTCGTCGCGCTCTGCCGCCCGCTCGCCGAGGGCGGGTTCGCCGCGGCGAGCAGCAACCAGCAGATCGCGGGCGAGCTGTTTCTCGGCGTCGAGACGGTCAAGACGCACATGCAGGCGTTGTTCGAGGCGTTCGAGATCCGCGGGCTGCCGCAGAATCGCAAGCGCGCGGAGCTCGCGCGACTGGCGCTCGAGCGCGGCGTGGTGACCGAGGACGAGCTGCTGACGGGAGCCTCCTGACAGACCCAGGCATGTTGCAGCTGGTTCCGGGGGATCGCTTCGCCGAGCACGTCATCCTCGGCGTCGCTGGACGCGGCGGCATGGGCGTCGTGTACCACGCGCACCACGAGCCGCTCGACCGGCATGTCGCGCTCAAGGTCATCGCGCCTGCGCTCTCTGCCGACGAACGGTTCCGCGCGCGCTTTCAGCGCGAGTGCCAGGCGGCAGCGTCGATCCGCCACCCCCACGTGCTGCCCGTCTATCACGCAGGCCAGAACGACGGCCTGCTCTACGTCACGATGCAATACGTCGACGGCGCCGACCTCGGCCGGGTCCTCGCTCTCGAGCACCGACTTGCCGCAGCGCCGGCGGCCGCCCTGGTCGCAGATCTCGCCGACGCACTCGACGCAGCGCACCGGGCCGGCATCGTGCATCGCGACGTCAAGCCGACGAACGTGCTGATCGAGACCCGCGGCGACGTCCTGCATGCGTTCCTCACCGATTTCGGCCTCGCGAAGTGCATCGCGGAGCCGTCCGATCTGACGAACGCCGGCACGATCCTCGGCACGATCGACTATGCCGCGCCCGAGCAGCTCGACGAGAAGCCGGTCGACGAGCGCACCGATGTCTACGCGCTCGGCTGCCTGCTCTTCGAGGCGCTGACCGGCCGCGTCCCGTTTCCGCGGGAGACGAACACGGCGAAGATCCTGGCGCACCTCAGCACGCCGGCGCCCTCGGTGAGTGCGTTCGCCGCGACGGTTCCGCAGGCCCTCGCAGCCGTGGTCGAGCGGGCGATGGCCAAGCGGCCCGCCGACCGCTACGCATCCGCCGGCGAGTTCGGCCGCGCGGCGCTGGCCGCGGTCGGCGCCCGGGGCTCTCCGACGCCCGACGGCCACACCCTCGCCATCTCACCGAGCGGCGGGCTGCAGGCGCCAAAGCCTCGCCCGCAGATGCCCTTCCCAGCCGCGTTGGCGAGCGAGGTCGGCGAGGGATCGTTCGTCGGCCGGCAGCACATCATCGACCGGCTGACACGGCGATATGCGCGATCCGGCGACTCGCGCACCCAGTTCGTGCTGCTGTGCGGCGAGCCCGGCGTGGGGAAGACGCGCGTCGCCAGCCAGTTCGCCCAAGAGGCCTACACCGATGGGGCGATCGTGCTGTACGGCCGGTCGAACGCGGAGTCGATCGTCCCCTACCAGCCGTTCATCACCGCGATCCAGCACCTTCTCGCACATCGCCTCGACGACGCGCTGGCCGACCGGTTCGACCTCGAGCTCCGCGAGCTCGGGCGCTTCATCCCGGGCCTGCGGCGAACCGGCGCGACCCTCGCGGAGCCGCTGGCCGTCGAGCCGGAGGCACGTCGCTATCGCCTGTTCGAGGCCGTCACTCGTCTGCTGGGATTCGCCACGGAGGAGCGCCCCGTCGTGCTCATCCTCGACGACCTGCACTGGGCGGATACCTCGACCGCCCTGCTGCTGCGCCACGTCGTGCAGGGGCTGCAGGATGTCCGGCTGCTCGTGCTCGGCACGCTGCGCGATGTCGAGAGCTGCCGCAGCGACGATCTCGTGCAGCTGCTGGCCCGCATGCGACCACAGCAGGAAGCCTTCGAGCGCGTCTCCGTCGCCGGGCTTGGGACGGAGGAGACCGCGGCGCTCGTCGCGGCGCACCACGGCGGCGAGGTCGCGGAGTCCTTCGTTCACCGGCTGCGCAATGCGACCGATGGCAACCCGCTCTTCATCCGCGAGATGCTCAAGAGCCTGGCCGAGCTCGACCACGACACCGGCGCCATCTCATCCGAGCGGGCGTTGGCGCTGGTCGGCGTGCCGGAGGGCGTCAAGGAGATGATCGCTCAGCGGATCCTGCGCCTGTCGGAGGCCGCGCAGCGGGTGCTGTCCGACGCCTCGGTGATCGGCACCGAGTTCTCGCTTGCCGTGCTCGACGTGCTGCTGCCACAACCGGTCGACGAGACCATCACCGCGCTCGAGGAGGCAAGCGGAGCCGGCCTCATCCGCGAGTCCGCCGAGCAGATCGACCGCTTCGTCTTCACGCATGCGCTCGTGCGCGATGCGCTGCGCGAGCAGCAGAGCGCCAGCCGGCGCGTGCGCCTTCACCGCCGCATCGGCGAAGCGCTCGAGCAGACCGCTCCGGCGCCGCTCAACGCCGCTGAGCTTGCGGAGCACTTCTTTGTCAGCCGCGACCTCGATGGCGGGCAGAAGGCCGTGCAGTACTGCGTGCGAGCAGGCGACGCCGCGGCACGTGCCCTGGCGCACGAAGACGCGCTCGAGCACTACCGCCGAGCGCTCATCGCGCTGGACATGCAGGCACCCGAGGACGACCGCCGGCGCTGCGAGGTGCTGCTCGCGCTCGGAGACGTCGAGCTGCGTCAGGGCGGCCCATCGGCGCGGGAAACGTTTCAGGCTGCGGCCGAGCTCGCACGACGACACGGGCAGCCGGACCAGCTCGGTCGTGCCGCCCTCGGCGTGGCCGGCCGCTACGGCGAAGCGGGCATCATCGACCACCTCGCGATCAGCCTGCTGGAGGAGGCCCTCGCGCAGCTGCCCGAGGATGACAGCACGCTGCGCGCGCAGCTCACCGCCCGCCTCGCCGTTGCTCTGCAGTTCGCCACCGACAGCGCCAGGACCAGAGAGCTCAGCCATGCGGCGCTCGTGATGGCCCGCCGGATCGGCGACACCCGAACGTTGATCACCGCCCTCGAGAGCCGGCACACGACCCTGCTGCACATCGAGCACCTCGAGGAACGGCTGCGGCTCAGCGAGGAGATCGTGGCGCTAGCCGACGAGGTCGGCGAGCGCGAGCTGAAGGCCGTCGGCCTGCACTGGCGCATCTACGATCTGCTCGAAGCCACCGACGTCACCGCCGCCCGGTGCGCGCACCGAGCGCTCAGCGACCTCGCCGTGCATCTGCGCCAGCCGCTCTATCACCACTTCGCGGTCGGCTGGCAGGTCGTATGGGCGCAGATGGAAGGTCGTGTGGCCGAGTCAGAACGCCTGGCGCGTGAGGCGTTCGAGCTCGGAAAGCGCGCTCAGGCACGTGACGCCGAGACCGTCTACGCGGCTCAGCTGCTCACGCTTCGCCGGCGCGAGAACCGCCTGTCGGATCACGTGTCGACGGTCAAGGCCGCGATCGAGCAGCATCCATCGCTGAGCGCCTGGCGCGCCACCCTCCCGCTTGCGTACCTCGCGGTCGGCAACGCGCCGGCCGCGGTGGCGGAGTTCGAGCGGCTGGCCGCCGACGATTTCGCCGCGATCCCGCGCGACATGTTCTGGTTCAGCGCCGCCTGCGTGCTGGCCGAGACATGCGCGCTGATCGGCGATCGCGGCCGAGCCGAGGTGCTCTACGAGCTCCTGTCGCCCTACGCGCACCGCAACGTGCAGGTGACGCAGGCCGCCTTCTGGGGGTCGTCGGAGCGCTTCCTCGGCCTGCTGGCCACGGCGATGTCGCGCCTGGATCTGGCGGCTGCGCACTTCGAGTCGGCAATCACCAAGAACGAGGCGGCCGGCTGCCCGATGGCGGCGGGGCTCGTGCGGCGCGACTACGCAGAGATGCTGGTGGCACGTGGCGCGCCGGCTCACCTCGACCACGCCGCGCGGCTCTTGGCGGAGGCGCTGTCCGCCGCCGAGGCAGCCGGGATGTCCGTACTCGTCACCGAGATCCAGGCGCGGCTGCAGGAGGTCCGGTGCCTGGCAGAAACGCGCTGAGCGAGGATGCGATCGCGCATCCGACCGCCGTCACACGCGCATGACGCCGCGCTTCCACGGGCGCCGCACCCGCTTGCCCGCGTCCACCTCCAGCCCCCGTGACCACCGGCCGCGTCTCGCGCGGATCGATGCAGTCGCCGGCGCCGTAGTCCTCGCGGATGACGACCGTCACCTTGGGGACCGCCGCTGCCGCCGGCGCAGAACGCCACGAGCTCGTGGCACCGATGGTCAGTGTCGAGCAGCTGCTCGAGCTGCAGCGCGAGCGCGCCAGACTGACCGCACAGGCTGCCGCACTGCCGCTGGCCGAGCTGCGCCAGCTCGACGCCATCACCGCCGACCGCGCATCGTGCAGGCCCAGCGCTGCGACGTCGCCAAGCGACTCGGCGCGTTGGCGAGCCCGACACGCAGCGCCATTGGCCGACCGCGCGACCCGCACGCGGCCGAGCGCGCCTGGCTCAGCGCCGCAGTCAGCGCCGCAGACCAGCAGATCGCCGCGCTGGACACCCAGGCCGACCGGCTGCAGCGCACGATCGGGCCCGCCACCGCCATCCGGAGGAGCGCGCGGGCGTCGACGCGCGCGGCGGCGAGCTTGATCGCGACATCCGCCAGGTTCGCGACGAACTCGCCGAGCGTGACGTCGCGCAGCGGCCGGCAGGGACGCGGGCTGCTCGGCGAGCGCCCCGAGCAGTATCAGCGCGCGGGGTACTGGGACCGCGCGGTGCGCGAGGTCGCGCGCTACCGCATCGAGCAGCACGTCGAGCCCGATACGCCAGGGCTCGGTCCCGTGCCCGCGGGCGGACCGGCGCGCGGACTGGCGCCAAGCCGACCGCGTACTCGAGCAGACCCGGCGACGCCTGGGACGCGACATCGACCGAGATCGCGGGCTAGACCGCGAGCGCTAGAGGCTGGCACCACGCGCCCGTGAAGGTTTGGGCTCGCGAGGGCAGGGGGAGGTGCTGCATCGGGCTTGGCCGTGTCGGCTGTGTAGGCCGGAGTGGGCGGGTCCTGCAGGTCGGTGCGAGGACCCAACCGATGTCGCAGCGGCACTGACCAGGGACTCGCACTTGGGTGCGGCCGTCTCCGAGCTCGTCGCGTGCAAGCGCCGGCGTCGCAAGGAACGCCAAGCGGGGCTCCGTGATCGTCGAGTGATGATGATCACGAAGCCCGGGGTGCTAGGTCTGAGCGGTTCAGCAGGCCTTTGCGAACGGTAGGAACTTGGGGATCGGCAGGCCGCAGGGGACCGGCAGGTTGGTCGGGATCGGCAGGTTGCTCAGCGTGCCGCCGGTCGTTGCGCCGGCGGGTGTGCCGTTGCCGAAGATCGACTGCAGGATGCCGGTGACCCGGGTGATCGCCATGTTGACGGGGCCCTGGGCGGGGGCGGGAAGCATGCCGACGATCTGCTTGAGCTGATTGATGCCCGTGAACATTGCGCCGCTGGCCAGCGTCAGCGCCTGCTCGAGCTGTGGCTCGGCGGCGGGCGTGATGTCGCCGGACTTCAGCGCCCCGGCGATGTTGACGACGCCGGTCGGATTGCCGGAGATCGCGGCGATCGCCCGGGCGATGCCGGCCTGGGCCTGTGCGGGCAGCGTCGTGGCCAGCGACGTGAGGCGTTCGATCGCGGCCACGCGGCCGCGGAGGTTGTTGTTCAGTGCCGTGGCGATTGCGGCCTGTGCGTCGTCGCTGACTTCGTCGACGAGCGCGGAGAGCACGAGGACGTTGTCGTTGCGCTGGTCGGCGACGAGGCGTAGGGCCTTGGCCTTCTTGGCGCGACCCTGTAGACGGCGTGCTTCGCGGGTGGCCGCTTGGGTCTGGCGCAGGTTGCGGACCATCGCGATCGCCGTGGCCGCGTTGTCGTTGGCCTTGACGCGGTCGGCGACCATCGTCAGCGCCTGGTCGGCGTTGCGCACGTGCGCCTTGACGCTGTTGACGGACGGATCGGAATGCGCGGACGCCATCGAGGGGGCGGCCAGGACGGCGACGGCAACGACGCCGCCCGCCATCTTCGTGAAGTGCTTCATGGTCGTGCCTTTCGGTAGCCGGGCTGCCTCGCAGGATGCGAGGCCCCTGGTTTTGCGTGCCCGTCTCGCGGCGGGTTTGCCTTTGTCGAAGACCTGCTTGCGCTCTAACAACGAAGCCGGCGACTGCGGGTAAGGGTCATGTCGCGAAAATGTTGTGGGGCGGCTTTGCGCCGTGCGATCAGCGCGGGCGCGGCGGTATGACCGCGTCCGTGACCGGGGCGGCCGGTGCGACGCGAGCAGCCGCGGGCGCGGCGATCATCGTCGGGGGGCCGGCGGTCCGCGTGGCGGGCGGTGCCGTGACTGGCGCCGTGTCGGAC
>DASYVZ010000043.1:0-2346 GCA_035936515.1 Solirubrobacteraceae bacterium
GGGCCGAGGTCGCCCGGGCCCAGGAGCTGGATCGCGATCTCGCGGGCCACATCGGGCGCCGCGCGCCGGCGCGGCGCCCCGTCGGCGGCGAGTACATCGAGGAGCTCGGCCGGCGTTCGCAGCTCGCGGAGGCCGAGGAGCGCCGCCTCGTGCTGGCGGCGAAGGCGGGCGACCACGCGGCGCGCGCGCAGCTCGTCGAGGGGTTCATGCCGTTCATCTCGGCGGTTGCGCGCACCTACCGCAGCGGCCAGGTACAGCGCCTGGAGCTGCTCCAGGAGGGCGTCGTGGGGCTGCTGCGTGCACTCGAGCGCTTCGACCCCGGGCGCGGCGTGCCGTTCTGGGGCTATGCGACATGGTGGGTGCGCCAGGCGATGCAGCAGCTCGTCGCAGAGCTCACCCGCCCGGTCGTCTTGTCCGACCGCGCGCTGCGCCACCTCGCGCGTCTGAAGGAGGCCCATCACGACGCCGTCGTGCAGACCGGCCGCGAGCCGACGCGCGACGAGCTCGCCACGCTCACCGGGCTGGCGGCCGACCAGGTCGACGACCTGCTGGCGACCGAGCGCGCCCCGCGGTCACTGCAGGAGCCGATCGCGGGATCCGACTCCGACATCGGCACCTTCGGAGACCTGCTGGCAGATCCGCTGGCAGAGGACGAGTACGAGCTCGTGCTCGCCGCGATCGAGGTCGACGAGCTGCACGCCATGCTCGCCGGCCTGACCAACCGCGAGCGCGATGTCCTGCGGGCGCGCTACGGCCTTGGCAACGGCGGCGACGCGTTGTCGCTGCGCAGCGTGGGCGACCGGCTGGGCCTCAGCGGCGAACGCGTGCGCCAGATCGAGCGCCGGGCGCTGAACAAACTTGCCGCGGTGGCAGTGGGCGAGGCGGAGGCGGCGACCAGCTGATCGGTTCGTGCGGGCGCGAAGGCAAACGCGCACCTGCGCCGGCCGGTGCCTTTCGCTGGAAAGGCGGGGGTCGGCCGGCAGCGGGCTGCCGGTCCGCGGCCCCATCGGCTGTGGCCGGGCGCAGACGCGCGATGCAGAGGCGATCGTGAGACCTACCACCTCCTCTCGTCGTCGTCCGGGTCGCATTGCTGAAGGTGGTGCCGTTGTCGTCATGTGACTAGGTCGCGGTGCCATGCCTGTCAATACCTCGCGTGGCCTAGGCCCACGAGCCAAGCGCAGGCGGCTACCCCCTCGGCGGTGCCCTCGCCTGCAGAGGCTGTAGGCGATCTGCCGGAGGAGGTGTTATCTTGAGCTCCGCCGAGTGTCGCCGTCGCAGTACGGTGGCAGCGGGGGAACCATTGGGTCGGCGCAAGCCGGCCCTGGGGCGAATCGTTGCGCGTGCCTGATCGGCACGTTCGCGGCGTAGCGCGTCGGCGCGAGCCCGTCAGCTCACCTCGTAGGCGAACGAGCAATCACCAAAGGAGCGCCTGCGAATGACGCTTGCCCCTGCCTGTCCTCGCCGTGCCTTGCCGGAATACCTCGGGGGCCGTGTCTGCTACCGCCTACGTCCAAGAGGTTCGATGCGTCCACGTCCCATACTGGTCTCCCTCGTCATCGCGGCCGCCCTCACCGCCGCGCCCATCGCCCCCACCGTCGCGGTCGCGGCCCCGCGCGCCGCCAAGGAGGCGCACAGCAGCAGCGCACTGCAACGCGCCGTCGTGCGCAGCGTCAACTCCGCACGCGCCCGCCACCGCCTGCCTCCCGTGCGCCATCAGGAGCAGTTGGCGCGGGCCGCCTCGGCGCATTCGAGCGATCAGCTACGCAGCGGCCAGCCGTCGCACCGCAGCGCCGACGGCACGTCGTTCGACAAGCGCCTGCGGCGGTATTCGTCCGCGCGCAGCCTGGGCGAGACGATCGTGTGGCTCACACCGGAACAGCCGATCCGCGCCCGCACGGTGGTGCGCATGTGGCTCGCGTCGCCCTCTCACCGCCGCGTGCTGATGGATCGGCGCCTGCGCCGCATCGGCATCGGCGCGCGCTCCGGCAGGGTCGGCGGCTACGTCAGGACGGTCGTCACGGCGAATTTCTCCAGCGCACGCTAGGGGCGCGGCGCGTCTAGCCGTCGCACCGCTGCACCGTCGCCACCGCGAGCGCGGCCGCACCCTCGAGCCGTCCGACGAAGCCCATCCCCTCGCCCGTGGAGGCCTTGACGTTGACCGACGCGACCTCGAGCCCGAGCGCCTGCGCCAGCCGCTCACGGATCGCGTCGCGGTAGGGCCCGATCTTCGGGCGCTCCATCAACACCGTGGTGTCGACGTGCACGACGCGCAGGCCCTGCCCGGCGAGTGTCGCGACGACTTCGCGCAGCAACTCGACCGAGTCGGCGTCCTCGTAGGCATCCTCG
>DASYVZ010000044.1:0-4278 GCA_035936515.1 Solirubrobacteraceae bacterium
GCCGAGCACTGGGCCGCCTGCGAGCGGCGCTGTGGCGAGCTGCCGGCGGCGCCGGTGACGGTCGCCGCCCGTGCGGCGGACGCGCTCGAGGTGCGCTACCACGGCGAAGTCTGGGACCTGCCGTCGCTGGCGGTCGCCGCCGCGCGCCTGGAGCTCGAGGCGGCGCGATGATCGCCTACCGGAGCGTCACCGCACGCGAAGCTCGTATTGCGTGATCGGCAACGCGGGTCGCCAGCCGGTGAAGCCGCCGAGCGGCTCGGCGTGCGCGATCGCGATCCGCGTCAGCCGCCCCCCCTGCTCGGCCTGCGCGCGCGCGACGAGCGTCTCCCCCTCGACGGTGACGACGTTGGCGACGAGCCGCCCGCCGGGCTCCAGCGCCTTGCGACATCGCGTCAGCAGCCCGTACGTCGTGAGCCCGCCGCCGATGAAGATCGCATCCGGGCGCTCGCCGAGATCGTCGAGCACGACCGGCGCCTCGCCGATCACGACCTTTAGCGACGGCACCCCGAGCGCCAGCGCGTTGCGCTCGATCCGCTGCGCGCGCTGCGCATCGCGCTCGACCGCGACTGCCCGCGCGCCGGGAGCTGCGCGCAGCCACTCGATCGCGATCGAGCCGCTGCCGGCGCCGACGTCCCACAAGAGCTGGCCCGGCACGGGGACGAGCGCGGCGAGCGTCGCCGCGCGCGCGGCGCTGTTCGTGATCTGACCGTCGTGCTCGTAAGCGTCGTCGGGCAGGCCCGGCGCACGACCGAGCAGCGGCCCGTCGCCACGGACCTCGAGCGCGACGAGATGCAGCGCAGCCGCGTCGCGCTCCCCCCAATCGTCGGCGGTCGACTCCTCGATGCGCTCCGCGGGACCACCGAGCTCCTCGAGCACGATCAGGCGGCTCGCGCCGAACCCGCGCTCGCGGACGACGCGCGCCACCTGCGCCGCCGTCTGACGGCCGAAGCCGAGCACGACGAGCCGCCGGCCGGGCTGCAGCGCCGGCGCGACGACCTCCGCGATCCGTCCCGTTGCGGAGACGAGCTCGACGTCGCCCTGCGGCCAGCGCAGGCGCGCGCAGGCGAGCGAGAACGAGGAGACGCCCGGGATGATCCGCACGTGTTCGTCGCCGAGACGGCGGAGGATCGTCGCGCCCACGCCGTGCAGCAGCGGGTCGCCGCTGGCGAGCACGACGATCTCGCGTCCGGCTTCGAGCGCGGGCAGCTCGTCGACGAGCTGCGTCAGCTGCCGGGGCCAGGGGCGCCGCTCACCGCGGGCGTCGGGCGGGACCAGGTCGAGCTGGCGATCGCCGCCCACGAGCACGTCAGCGCCGAGCACGGCGGCGCGCGCCTCCTCCCCGAGGCTCGCCCACCCGTCGGCGCCGATCCCGATCACGGTGATCATCGTGCGCCGCGCTCCACCCCTGCACCGTAGGGCATCGTTCAACGGGTACGGGTTGCCGCACCACAGCTCTCGTGCCACCCACCTTTCTGCGAATGGCGCCGGGGAGAGAGAGTGCACGAGCCATGACGACCGCGCTTCTCTCTCCCCCGACGTCGCCCGCGGCGTCCCCGCCGATCCTCTGGTTCGAGGATGCCGCAGCCGCCGATCCCGCGCATGCGGGCGGGAAGGCCGCCGCGCTCGCCACGCTCGCCTGCCGCCTGCCGGTGCCCGACGGTTTCGTCGTCGCCGGCACGCCGGACGACGCCACCGTCGAGGAGGCCTACGTGCGCCTCGCCGAGCGTGCCGGCACCGACGAGCCGCTCGTCGCGGTGCGCTCGTCGGCCGCCGACGAGGACGGGCTGGCCAGCTCGTTCGCCGGACAGCACGAGACGATCCTCGGCGTCCGCGGAATCGACCAGGTGCTCGACGCCATCGCCGCCTGCCGCGCGTCGGCGCACACCGAGCGCGCGCTGCACTACCGCCGCGCCAACGGCCTCGCGCGGCCGAGCGGACCGCTGCCGGTGCTCGTCCAGCTGCTCGTCCCCGCCGACGCGGCCGCCGTCGTCTTCAGCGTCAGCCCCGTCATGGCGGGCGGCATGGCTCGCGAGGTGCTCGTCAACGCGGCCTTCGGCCTCGGCGAGAGCATCGTCGGCGGGACGGTCACGCCCGACGAGTGGGCGCTCGACCGCCCGTCGCTGCACATCACGCGGCGCACGATCTCCGACAAGCGCCGCATGACGGTGCGCGCGCCCGGCGGCAGCCGCGAGGTCGACGTCCCGGCGCCGCTGCGCCGCCTGCCCTCGATCAGCGACGAGCAGGCCCGCGCCGCCGCGCGGCTGGCGATCGACCTCGAGCGCGAGCTCGGCTTCGCCGTCGATCTGGAGCTCGCCTGGACGGGCGACGACCTTCATCTCCTGCAGTGCCGACCGATCACGACCCTTGCCCAGGAGGCAGCATGACCCCGCAGAACGCCGCCCAGACCGCTGACACCGCTGCCTTCGTGCTGGCCGACCCCGCCGACGAAGCGCTCTTCTGGCAGCAGGACAAGATGCACTTCCCCGATCCGCTCTCGCCGATGGAGTCGGCGATGATCGAAGGCGTCATCGGGCACGGCTTCAGCCACGGCATCCGCGCCTACGACGCCCCGCTGGGGGGCATGCGGGTGCGCACGATCAACGGCTACCAGTACCAGGCGATGGTGCCGATGAACGGCACGCCCGAGGAGATGGCCGCGCAGGGCGCGGTCGCCGAGGCCTCCATTCGCGCCGCCATCGGCCGCCTCGACGAGCTCTGGTACGAGCAGATCCTGCCCGAGGTGCGCGAGCACCTCGGCTTCTGGGACTCGTTCGACCTCGAGGGCGCGACGCGCGACGCGCTCGCCGCTCATGTCGCCGAGACGTGGGACCGCCTGCTGCGCGTCTGGGAGCTGCACTTCGAGATCGTGCTGCCGGGCTACCTGGCGATCAGCGAGTTCGACGAGCTGTACCGCGGGCTCTTTCCGGAGGCCGGGGCGCTGGAGGCCTACCGCCTGCTCGAGGGGCTGCCGAATCTGACCGTCGAGGTCGGACAGGCGCTGTGGACACTGAGCCGCCGGGCCGGCGGCGCGGTGCGAGACGTGCTCATGTCGCACCCGGCCGCCGACGTGCCCGCAAGGCTGTACGCGACGAGCGAGGGGCGCGCGTTCCTGACCGAGCTGGAGCTCTACGTCGACCGCTACGGCCGTCGCGCCGACAAGTGGACGATCGTCGCCCCGAGCTGGACGGAGGATCCGACGCCGGTCATCGAGCGCCTGCAGGACTTCGTCCGCCGCCCCGCCTCCGAGGCGCCGGAGGTCACGACGCAGGCCGCGGCGGCCGCCCGCGATCACGCGATCGCAGAAGCACGTGAGCGCCTGCGCGACTACCCCGCGCCGATCGTCGGGCAGTTCGAGGCGATGCTGGCCGCCGCGCAGTCGGGCCTCGTCATCTCCGAGGACCACAACTTCTACATCGACAACATGTCGATCCATCACCTGCGCGCCGTCTTGCTGGAGGCCGGCCGCCGGCTCGCCGAGGACGGCACGATCGTCGCCGCCAACGACGTGTTCATGCTCACGCCAGAGGAGCTGCAGCACGCGCTCGCGTCGCCCGGGGCGAACCTGCACGCGGTCGTCGAGGAGCGCTTGGCCGCGATCGCCCGGCAGCGCACGATCACCCCGCCGCCGGTGCTCGGCGCGATCCCCACGGCTCCCCCGCCGGACGACGCCTTCACGCGCTTTGCGATGAAGTTCAACGGCGTCCCGCAGGCGCCGGAGAACGAGCGCGAGGTGCGCGGCTCGGCCGGCTCATCGGGGATCGTGCGCGGCACCGCGCGCATCATCCGCTCGATCTCGGAGTCCGGTCGCATCCGGCCCGGCGACATCATCGTCGCCGAGACGACCGCCCCGCCGTGGACGCCGCTGTTCGCAACGGTGGCCGCCGTCGTCACCGACACCGGCGGCGTCCTGAGCCACTGCGCCGTCGTCGCCCGCGAGTACGGCATCCCCGCGGTCGTCGGGACCGGCATCGCGACGACCGTCATCTCCGACGGCCAGACGATCGAGGTCGACGGCGATGCGGGCGTCGTCCGCATCGTCTGACAAGGCGGTTCTCGCCGCGGTGGCGTTGAGCGGTGCGCTGCTTCCGCTCAACTCCACGATGCTCGCCGTCGCCCTGCCCGACATCGCGTCGGGCACGGGCGGCGGCGTCGCGGCGTCCAGCTGGCTGGTGACGTCGTACGTCGTCGCGATGGCGACGCTCGGGCCGTTCGCCGGCCGGCTCGGCGACCGGCTCGGCCGCCGCCGCGTGCTGCTCTGGGGCCTGGCGGCGTTCGCAG
>DASYVZ010000045.1:0-12069 GCA_035936515.1 Solirubrobacteraceae bacterium
CGATCACGGCATGACGTTCCGTCGACCGGCGCCGATCGACGGCCTGCCGGCGGTCCGGGCGCTGGCCGCCGCCGGCAGCACGAGCCTCGCGCTCACGGCGGCCGGGCGCCTCGTCGCCTGGGGCTACAACAGCCAGGGCGCACTCGGAGATCCCGAAGTGCGCTCGGTCGCCACACGGCAGGTCAGGTGGCGGGGTTGGTTGACGAGGAGGTCATCGCGGTTGCGGCGGGACTCGTGCTGCGCGCCGACGGTGCCGTCCTCGAGTGGGGCGAGCAGATGCCCCGCGACGCGCCGGCGTGGGACGACGGGCTGCCGATCGGCTGCTTGAAGTTGGGCGGGCGCCCCGACCTGCCGAAGGGTGTCCGCTGGCCGCGCCGCGACGGGCGCCCGATGACCTTCCTCGCCAGGTGGCGCTCGCGGACATCGCTGCGCATGACGCGACAGCGAGCCTGCCGAGCACGGGCATGCTCGTCGCCTTCGCCGACCTGGAGGATCCCGAGGTGAGGGAGAAAGCTCGCTTACACCTACGTTCTCGCCGCTCCACGAGGCCCCGTGGGAGGTTGCGGCCTGGGTCGACGCTCCCAGCGGCTTCGGCGGGTTTTACCCCGCCCGTATCATCGTCTCGTGTCCGCCACGGCAACCAGCGTCGAGGCCCTTGGCGTCGCCGTGGCGGCGCGCGTCCCGGTGCTGCTTTGGGGCGCGCCGGGGACGGGCAAGACCTCCGCGATCAAGGCGATGTCGCAGGAGATGAGCCTCCCGTGCGAGACCGTCATCGCCTCGATCCGAGAGCCGTCCGACTTCGCGGGCCTGCCCGTCGTCGCCGACGGCAAGGTCACCTTCGCGCCGCCGCGCTGGGCGCGGAACCTGGCAGAGCATGGCCGCGGTGTCCTGTTTCTCGACGAGATCTCGACCGCGCCACCGGCCGTGCAGGCCGCGCTGCTGCGGGTCGTCCTCGAGCGTGTCGTCGGAGACCTCGAGCTGCCAGACGAGGTCGTCGTCATCGCGGCGGCGAACCCGCCCGAGTTCGCCGCCGGCGGCTGGGATCTGTCGGCGCCACTGGCCAACCGCTTCTGCCACCTCGACTGGCCCGTCGAGGCGCAGGCCTTCGCCGCGGGACTGAGCGCCGGCTGGGCCGCTCCGGTGGTGCCCGTGCTGCCCGACGGATGGGACTCGCAGCTGGCGGTCGGGCGCGGACTCGTGTCGGCTTTCATCTCCGTCCGGCCTGGTCTCGCCGTGGCGGTGCCGGACGACGGCAGCAGCGCCGGCCGCGGCTGGCCGAGCCCGCGCAGCTGGGAGATGACGTCGCTGCTGTGGACCGCGGCGGCCGTCTCGGGCGCCTCGGAGCAGGCGCGTGCCGCGCTGGTCATGGGAGCTGTCGGGCAGGGCACGGGGCTTGAGCTGCTCAACTGGGCGAGCGAGATGGACCTGCCGGACCCGGAGGAGGTTCTGGCCCACCCCGAGACGTTCACCATGCCCGAGCGCGGGGACCGCGCCTACGCGGCGCTCTCGGCGATCGCGGCCGCCGTGGCCGCCGATCCCACGGAGCCACGCTGGCTGGCCGCGTGGAAGATCCTGGGTCGCGCGGCCGACGATGGAGCCGATGTCGCCGCGCTCGCCGCACGGGTGCTGGCGCAGTGCCGACCGGACGGCGTGCCGGCGCCCGCGGAGCTCAAGCGCTTCGCTCCCGTTCTGCGCGAGACTGGTCTGCTCGACAGATGAGCGCGGCACGGCTCGACAAGCAGCGGATCGCGGCCGCCCGGCTGTGGGGAGCCCTGCGTTTTCCCTATCTCGCCTCCGCCGTGTTCGCCTCGCGCGTGGTGACGGCGCCCGGCCTCGGCACCATCGCCGTCGATCGGTCGTGGCGGCTGTACATGGATCCCGCGGTCGTCAACGCGTGGAGCGCCGCCGAGATCGGCAGCGTGCTGGTCCATCACGTCGGGCATCTGCTGCGCGACCACGCCGCCCGCGCGCAGCAGCTCGGGATCGACGAGTCCTTGGAGATGGCGTGGGTGGCAGCCGCCGACGCGGAGATCAATGACGATCTCGTCGATGCCGACGTCAGCTTCCCAGTCGACCCGATCGTGCCCAGGGCGCTCGGCTGCGAGCCCGGCCGCTTCGCTGAGGACTACTTCCGCGCCATCCGCGACAAGCCGGAGTTCTGCGCGGGCGAGTGCGGCAGCGGAGCGCACGGCCGTGCGCGACGCTGGGAGCTCAACGCCGACGGGATCCCGCAGATCAATCCCGCCAGCGCGCATCTGCTGCGCTGCAAGGTGGCTTCCGAGATCCGAAGCTGTGCCGGGAACTTTCCCGGCACCGTGCCGCTGGGCTGGCAGCGCTGGGCCGACGATCTCCTGGAGCCGAAGGTGGACTGGCGCAGGGCGCTCGCGGCCGAGGTGCGCGCCGGCGTCGCGAGCGTCGCGGGCTGCGTGGACTACAGCTACATGCGTCCGTCGCGGCGCGCGAGCGTCACCGGCGACGTCATCATGCCCGCGCTGCGCAAGCCGCTGCCGACCGTCGCGATCGTCATCGACACCTCAGGGAGCATGTCCGACGACCTGCTCGCCGCCGCGGTGGCGGAGGTCAAGGGCATCCTGCAGGGGGTCGGCCTGGACCGCGATCACCTGCACGTGCTCTCCTGCGACGCGCACGTCCACGGCGTGCAGCGGATCACGTCGGCGCGGCAGATCGAGCTGCGCGGCGGCGGCGGCACCAACATGGGAGCGGGCATCGACGCCGCGCTCGAGCTGCGCCCGTCGCCCTCGGTGATCGTCGTGCTGACGGACGGCTACACCCCATGGCCGGCCGACGGGCCCAAGCGGGCGCGTGTGGTCGTCGGGCTCGTCGGAGCGGGCGATTGGCCGGCACCGAGCTGGGCCAGATGCGTGCGTATCGAAGAGGTGACGTGACGGCAGGACCGAGCGAGATCGCGCGGGAGCCGACGGTCCGTTCGCGCCGCTGGTTCGACGGCCTGCCTCCCGTCACGGCCAAGATCAGGTGTGGCGGACAGCAGCACCGCATCACGTGGCGGCGAGGGAAGCTCGTTCTGGAGGACCACGACCTCCTGGCCGAGCGATCGCTGACAGCGCTCGGGTCCGAGCCGCCGTTGTGCATGCGGGTGCTACAGGCCTGGCGACGGATGCGTAACACCGAGCTGCTCTATGGGTTCCTGCTGCGCGACGACGACGCGATGGCGCCAGAGGAGGTCATAGCCCCTCGGCTTTTGTATGACGCACGGGCAGAGCTTCTGACATCGCGGCGCCGGCTACCGCCGCACATGGCGGCAACCTTGCGGCGAGATCTCGCCGCCCGCGTGGAGCGCGACAAGGAGATGTGGGACATCATGCTCGTCGACGCGTTGCCGGACGCCCTGCGCAGGGCGCTTGCGCTGTCGGTGCTCGTGCGCGTCGAGAGGCAGTGGGGCGACGAGCGATACCGGCGCAGACACGCGGAGCACATCGAATCCGCTCTCACGGTGATCACGCAGCCGCTGTTCGAGCAGAGCGTGCGCCGCTGGAGGCGCAACCTCAAGCCGCACGCGACGTTCGCGATCGAGCTGCGGCTGCTCGGGCCCGGCGACCCGCCGGCCTGTGCCGGGTGGGCCGACCACGGCGGCGCCTTCGCCCTGTTGTCGCTTCCGGCGTCCTGGTTTACGGACGTCTGGGCACAGGGCATCGCGCTGGTCGACGGCTGCCTCGTGCTCAGCCGTGGGGACGCATCCTTCGAGGCGTCGTCGTTTTCGGTGGTCGCGGTCAGATGGCAGCGCGAGGGCGGCGGAATATCGGGTGCGCGGGCGGCACCCGCGGTGGTGAGCACCACGCGCGATGGTGAGCAGTCAGTGCACTGGATCTGAGCGCCGCGCATGTCCATGCTCGTGATGGCCAAGATCGCGATCGACCACGTCTCTGGCTGAACCAGTGCGGCGGCCGCCAAGCGCTTCGGCGTAGGTTGCGCGCGCGTCGCGCGGATGTGGCCGTCGGCCAATGTGGCGGCCGCGCCCGCGCAGGTGAACTGCCCTACAAATTCGCGCACGCCGGGCGCTCGTCTAGACTCGACCTCCCTCTCGGCGACTGAGACGAGCGATGACGGCGCAGCAACCTGCCGACCAACCCGCGGATAACTCCCGCACTTCGCTACGAGGCGCCGGCTGGCACTGTCCGGCGCGTGACTTGAAGGCGCTGCTGCCGCCCGAGCGCCGCGACAAGCCACCGTTCCGCTGGTCGAATCTCGGAGCGCTGCTCGAGTCGCGAAACGACCGGCTCGCCAAGTGGCTGGGCGACCCGAGCCCCGACCAGCGCCAGCTCTGGCTCCGCGACTGGTACGGAGGCCGGCAGCCGGATCTGCGGGTCGACCGCAGTGAGTTATCCGAGCCGTCGTTCCTCCTCCTAGGCGATACCGGCGAGGGCGACGCGTCGCAGTACGCGCTGCTCGCGCAGCTCGCGCAGCTGGGGCGCGACACCGACTTCATGGTGATCTGCAGCGACGTCATCTATCCAGCCGGCGAGGTCGAGGAATACGAGCACAAGTTCTTCCACCCCTACCGCGACTACGCGGGGCCAATCTACGCTCTGCCCGGCAACCACGACTGGTACGACGATCTGCGCGGCTTCATGTTCCACTTCTGCGGCCGCGATCGCCAGCCGCAGCGACCCAAGCCGTCGCTGTTCTCTCGCGCTCGTCTGCGCGAGCGCCTGTGGAACCGCAACCCGCGCCCCCCCGACCCGGCACGGGTTGCGCGTATGCGGGCGCTGCGCTCGCGCCCGGAGCAGCAGGTGAACCTTCCTGGTCCTTACTACGTCGTCGAGACGGGCCCGATCGAGCTGGTGGCCATCGACACGGGCATCGTGAGCGGCATCGACGTCGCGCAGGGGGAATGGCTACGCAGAGTGTCGCGCTCACCCAAGCCGAAGATCCTCCTCACAGGCGGACCCATCTACGTCGACGCTCAGCACCGGCCGTGCGAGATCGGCGGCGGCGGCACCGTGGACGCGATCGTCCGCGATCCAAATTGCAACTACATCGCCGCGATCGGCGGCGACATCCACAACTACCAGCGCTACACCGTCGACGTTGACGGCCGTCTGCTGCAGTACATCGTCAGCGGCGGTGGTGGGGCGTTCATGCACGCCACGCACAAGATCCCGAACATCGATGCAAGTGAGCTACCGGGCGTCCGCGAGTCCGACTTTCGCTGCTATCCCCTCCGCGGCGACTCGCTGTCTTTCTATTCGCTTCTCTACGACCGCCAGTTCCCCGGCGCGTGGGCGATTGATCCCTACCAGGCGGCGGCGTACATGGCGGAGCGGCTCGGGATCGAGGCGACCAAAGACGACGCCAAGGGGGTACTGGTGAGCGACGAGACGCGTCGCAGGGCGCGCCGCGTCTTCCCGCTTCCTGGGCGCGGTCGGGGTGCGTTGCACGCCTGGTTCTCGGAGTTCTTCGACTGGAACGAGCCGCCGCTATTTAAGAACGTGCTCCGCATCGACGTGACGGCCGAACGGCTGACGATCGAATGCCATGCGGCGACCGGGTGCGTGGACGACCACCTGCGCAAACCGGAGGACCGGCTTGTTTGCGAGCGTCGGGCGGACGGCGGCTGGCAGTGGCAAGACGACGCCAGCGGTGCCTAGCGATAACGACTCCCTCCTGCGCTGAGCGAGCAATCGGCCTCACGCTGTACCGGCGCCGCGACGTCGGCGACGCGCCGCAGCATCCGACGCAATGATCCACGGTCAGTCGTAGAGCAGGAAGGCCTCCCGCGCGCGTCGCCAGGCGGCGACACCACCACGCTGCGAGGCGACGATCGCCGTCACAGACGCGCCCCTGTCAAGCGCTCGTCGTAGCCGCCGCGTCCCTACGAGTGTGTCGATCGACGCGCCGCCAAGCAGCCACTCAAAGCCCGGCTGCGAGCGCAGCGCCCGCAGCAGTCGCAGGCCGAGCTCGAAGGTGTCGACGCCGTCGCCGGTGACCTCGAGCGCGATGCCGCGGCAGCGCTGGCCGTTGAACTTCGGGTGCGGTCCCGTCGGCGTCGGGTGAGGCGTGAAGCTGCTCTTCACCGCTTCGACGCCCGGCACGTCCGCGGCCCTCAGCAACGGGCCGACCCGCGCCCACGGTGCGCCGAGCTTGCGAAACGCCGTGCCCGTGCCGCGACCGTCGGAGGCATTCGTGCCTTCGAGCAGCGCGATGCCCGGATACAGCAGTGCCGCCTGCGCCGAGCGCAGACTTGGCGACGGCGCCACCCAAGCGCGCCCGGTGTCCTCCCACGTCATGTCGCGCCGCCACCCTTCCATCGGCACGACGACGAGGCGCCCGCGGGGGCTGCTGCGTTCCTGGACGAGCCGCGCCATCTCCCCGGGCGTCAAGCCGTGCACGAGCGGGCCCGGCGCGACGCTGAGGATCGTGTCGGGGAGATCTGCGACGGGGCCGGCGACCATGTCGCCTCCGAGCGGGTTGGGACGGTCGAGCACGACGAACGTCACGCCCGCGGCTGCCGCCGCGCGCTGCGCATAGATCATCGTGCTGATGTACGTGTAGAAGCGCACGCCGGCGTCTTGCATGTCGTAGACGAGAGCGTCGAGGCCGCGCAGGTCAGCCCGCTTCGGCTTGCGATGGCCGGGTTCGTAGAGGCTCACGACGTCGGCGCGGCCCTTGACGCGCTCGCCCCGCGCGAGCCGGCCGGACAAGCCGTGCTCTGGCGCGAACAGCCGCACGACGCGGATGCCGTGAGCGCGCAGAGCTGCCGCGGAGGGCGTTGCATCAGACGTCACCGACGCCCCGTTTGCGATGAGGCCGACCCGCTTGCCCTTCAGCACGCCGGCCTCCGGTGCGTCGAGCCGCTCGAGGCCTATCGTGACTACGGCCTCGGGAGCGCGCGCTGGCTCTGCGTTGACGGCTCGATCCGTGGCAGGCAGCGCGTCGGCTTCCGCTGTGCTGGATGGGGCGTTGCCGCCGCCGCAGCTCGCGACCAGGCATGCGAGGATCGGGAACGTTCGCAGTAGAGGACCACGCATCGGGGGCGAGCCTACGCACATGTGATCGGTCGCGTAGCGCGTTGCCCGCGGCGGCCAACAGCCCGCAACCTCGTCGTCGAGGCAGTGTTGTCGCGGCCCTCGGCAACTGGCCGTGGCCTCGCGGGCCGGCGTGGGGAGCTCCAGGCGGCGCCGGTCTGGATTACCGGCGGTTCCGCGCCCTATCCGGTGCTCGCGGAGCGCTGCTTTTCGCGCGATCCGACGCGCATGAGCGTCGGCGGAAAACCGCTACGTTCGCGGCATGGCGGCGCGCCCCGAGTCCATTGCCGTCGTCGGCGCGGGTATCGTAGGCCTGTCGACGGCGTTCGCGCTTCGGCGACGCGGAATCGAGGTACGCATCTACGAGCGCGGCGAGATCGGCGGCGGGCAGTCGGCGGGCGGAACGCGCATCTTCCGACTGAACCACGTCGATCGGCGTCTGGTCGCGCTCGCGTCGACCGCTCGGGAGCTCTGGCTCGGCTGGGAGCAGGAGGCTGGCCGCGAACTGCTCGGCCGCAGCGGCGTAGTCGTCGCGGGACCTACCGCGGATCACCGACTGGCCGGCGTGCTCGCAGCCGGAGGCGATGCGGTCCGCGCCGATAGCGACGCGCAGCGCGCGGTGCTGCCTGCCCTCGCCGGACTACCGCAGCCAGCGTTCATCGACTGCGGCGGCGGGCCGATCTGGACCAACGCGGCGTTGGGCTGGCTTGCGGGGTCACTGCGTGACGTGCTGACGCGCTCGGAGGTCCTCGCGCTAACGCGCAACGCGTCAGGCGCCACGGAGGTGCTGACACCGCACGGCGTTGAGCTGCACCGCTCGGTGATCGTGGCGGCCGGGCAGGACACCGCCCGGATCGCTGCGACGAGCGGTGTGACCGTTCCGGTCAAGCAGACACTTCATGCGCGCGGCACGTTCGCCCTTCGCGACCGCAGACCAGAAGCCCTCGCGGCTCTTCAGGACTCCAGCGGTCATCACGGGCACCGCGTCTACGGAAGTCCTTTGCCCAACGGTGAGCACTACGCGATCGGGCTCAGCGGCGATGAGGGTGAGGTAGACCCGTCCGCGAATCCAGTGACAGAGATTCGGGTGGCCCGCGAAAGGCTCATGGAGTACGTCGATCGGGCAATGCCCGGACTCGACCCAGACCCGATTGCCTGGGTCAACTGCTGGGTGACCCGCCTTCCGTGGGGCAGCGACGCCGTCGCGTGTTACACGGACGGCACGAACCTCTTCATCGCCGGCAACAACCTCTTCAAGCACGCCCCGGCGCTGGGGGAGCTCGTGGCCGAAGCCGCGCAAGACGACAAGTTCCCGGCTGGCTTGAGCGACTCGCGCAGGCTCGGCAGCGCCTCCACGGCGTGAACCGAGAAGCGGGCACGACCGACGGCGGCAGAGGTTCGCATCTCGCGCAAGACGGCCGCGCGCGGGTTCGCCAGCGCGTCGCACAAGCAGGGTAGGCTCCGAGGGCATGACGACCTGGGAATACACGACCACCGTGATCACCCACGGCTTTATGGGCCGCCAGAGCGACGAGCTGGACCGCGGCAAGTTCCAGGACGAGCTCTCGCGGCTTGGGGCCGACGGATGGGAGCTCGCGACCGTTTTTCTCGGCGTGAACCTCCACCGCGAGAAAGACGGTCACGTGATCGTCTTCAAGCGCCGCGTCGACTAACGCACCGCCGGCCGTGAGGCCTGCTTCTCGCGCCGATGAGGCCGGCGAGGGCGGCCTTGACCCGATCGAAGCGACGCGAGGCGGGGTTCCTGCTTATGCAGCAGAAACGGTCACGGCGCCTCAGTCAGCTATCGGGTTCCGCCCACGGGTCCCGCGGCGCCGACCAGCAGCGGGACAGACGCGCGACCTGCAGATCCAGGAGAGATCGACCCGCCGCCGCCGGGTTTGCTTGCTTCATCGCAGAATCAGGGCAGGCGATGCCTTGATTGACAGTGTCGCTCCTCGCGCAGAGCGGTGCTCCCGAGTCCCGCCTGCTGTCCGGGGACGGAGGCGTGCGCGATAGAGCGCCTGTCCGGGCGTAGCCGACGAGAAGGCCGATGTCGCTGACACAAGTTCCCCTTGCCCGCCCTCGTCGCTCGCTCAGCACCCGGTGGTGACCGTGCCTCGTGCGCGGTTGCCTGTGACGGTACGGGGCGTGACGGTGCGGGCGGGGAGTCGAACCCCTTACGCGTGCCCCGCGCGTACCAGGAGTGCAACTTCTGGGCAGTTGCCGCCCTGGTGCTCGCCGCGGGCGACTACCGACTTGTGTCGTAGATGAGCTCGATCGTCCAGTTGTGCTCCTGAATCGCCGTGTCGAGCTCCCGGCGCTCGCGGGCGAGGTCGTCGATCTGCTTGCGCACGGCGGTGACATCGAGCTGGCGCGCCATCCTGATCTCCGAGCGTGAATACCGTGCCTGTGCCTGGGTGACGGCCTCGGCGGCGGCTCGCAACACCGACTGACGAAGCGCGATTACATCGCGCCGCGCGAGCGCCCCAGTCAACGCTTCGCCGTCCGGGAGCGTGGTTCCCGCGTTCGTGAGGTTGATCGCTGTGATCAGCGTCTCGAGCTCCGCGCTCATTTCGTCGAGCTCGCGCAGCAGAGTGTGCGGATCCTCCGGAGGTGAGTCGCCTTCCTGCACCACCACGCTGCCCTGCAGGCGGCTCGCGAGCTGCGCGATCCGCTTCTGCAGATCTGATCGAATCGCCAACGCCTCACCGAGCTTCATGCCGGCGACACGCTACCGCAGCCCGTCGGCCAGGAATGTTGGCCCGACGACAGCGCCGCTTCTCACGCGAACCGGCGGTCGGCGTGGTCGGCGGACTCAGCGCTCCCGCCAGGCAAAAGCGGAAGTCTCGGTTGAGGGCGCCGCACTCGCTTGTCGTCCGAGCCGAACGCGCTCCCCACGTGCCTCCCGCGCTCACGTCGTCGCGCGAAGCACCAGCGGTGGACACGCGATGTGCCGCGCGCCGTGTCCCGCTGAAGACGAAGATCTCTTTGCATCCACCCCCGGTGCCGTGCTCCCCGGCCACGAGCCGACAGCGTCCTCTGAGACGAGGACGCTGTCAGCCGTCTGCGGCGGAGCTACGAGGCCTCCGTGGCCGCCGGCTCAGGCAGGCCTTGGGCGTGCTCGGTGTTGATCTCGAAGTACGTGTTCTCGCTCGAGTCTCCGAGCGTCGAATCGATGTACTCCCGTACGGCATCCAGAGAATCGCCTTCCCAGACACAGGTGGCTGCGGAAAGGTCCTTGCTGGGACAGAACTGCCGCGGGATGACTCCCGGCGGGGCGTGCGAACGATCGCCCAACCGGTCGCCCCGCGAGAGCATCGCCTCCGGGTCATTGATGCGGTGGACAACTGCTACGTACATGGTTCACCTCCTTCCTGATCACTTGTCTGTTGGTCGATGACCAGTAGCGAGATCGCGTAGCGCCAGGCGCCGTCAGGGCCGCGGCGCACCACGCTCGTGCCGTGCGTCGCGAGGACGAGAGCGATGTCGTGTGCCTGTACGACGCGCCGGGGGTCGGCGAGGTAGGTGAAGTCACCCGACCACAGAACCGGCGCCAAGAGCGCGATCTCCTCGCTGCTGCGCAGCTCGCCTGCGCCGTCGCCCGCGACGAGCAGCGCCCGTGCTTCGAACAGCGACGCGAGCGCTCGGGAGTCGTGGAGCACGAACGCGTCCTCGAGCAGTGCGTCGAGCTCCTCGGGGGTGCGCGCTCTTGGGTTCATGGCCGGCGACGCTACGCCGCCGAAGTCATTTCGCCTATTCCAGAAACGTGGTGTTTACGCACGCGCGCCTGCGACCTACGCTGCGCCCATGAGGGTGATCTCGAAGGAGCGCGCGCAGGAACGGATCGCGGAGCTGTCGCGGCGCGGTCATGACCTCGTGACCTTCTGGCAGGAGTGCACGGAGGTCCTTCAAGCGGCCGTTCCGCACGACGACGCGCCGTGCTGGTACACGGTCGATCCGGCGTCGCTGCTGATCACCAGCCACTACCACGAGGGGCTGCCGGAGCTCCCGCCGGAGATGCTGCAGCACCAGTACTACGACCACGACGTCAACCAGATCGCCGACGTGGTCCGCACGGGGGCCGGGATCTCGACGCTGCACGAGGCGACGGACGGCAATCCGGCCTCGAGTCCCAGGTGGCACATGAACATGGTCATGGGCGGCGACCAGGAGATGATCGCCGCGCTGCGGACAGGGACGCGCGAGGTGTGGGGTGCGGTCGGGATCTACCGCGCGCCCGGGGAGCCGCTGTTCGACGGCGAGGACAAGGCTTTGCTGCGGGCGGTCGCGCCCCATCTGGCGACGGGCGCGCGCACGGGCCTGCTCGTCGGTGAGGCCCGGGACCCGCAATGGCCCGACTCACCCGGGCTCGTCGTCCTTACCGAGTCCGGGGAGGTCGAATCGACGACGCCAGGCGTGGAGCGCTGGCTCTCCGACCTGCCGGACGGCGACTGGGACGCCGGCCGGCTGCCGACGGCCGTCCATGCGGTGGCCGGGCGCGCGCTTCGGACGGCGGACGGGTCCGACGATCCGGGCGAGGTCGCAATCGCCCGCGTGCTCGCCCGCTCGGGGACCTGGGTCGTGCTCCACGGGACTTCGCTCGTCGCCTCGGGATCGCGGCGCGCGGCCGTGATCGTCGAGCCGGCGCACCCGGCGCGGATCACGCCGCTGCTGATGTCGGCCTACGGCCTGACCGAGCGCGAGCGGGAGGTCACGCGCCGGATCCTTCGAGGTGACTCGACCGCCGACATCGCGCAGCGGCTCGTCGTCTCGCCGCACACGGTCCAGGAGCACCTCAAGAAGATCTTCGAGAAGACCGGCGTCCGCAGCCGGCGCGAGCTCGTCGGCAAGGTGTTCTTCGCCCACTACGAACCGCGATTCCGCGACAACGAGGGGCGCGCCCTCGATGGCGACCCGCTCCGGGGCGAGCCGTTCCCCCAGCAGCCCGAAGGTCGCTGCTAGAAGCACGCGAGAGTTTCAGCGGATGCATGCCAGCCGCTCGCTGCGGACGTGGAGGAGACGCGTTGATCGAACGTCACGCTCGCTTCGCTTCTCCACGGCAATG
>DASYVZ010000046.1:0-2358 GCA_035936515.1 Solirubrobacteraceae bacterium
GCCGGCCGCCGCGTCTTCGAACAGGTCCAGGAAGGCGACGAAGACGGCGGGGCGGCTGCCGTCGGCGCGCAGCCGGTAGTGCTTGTAGCCGGGCACGTCGACGCGGTTGTCCATCGCGACGCCCCAGCCGCGCCGCCGGCCACGCAGGACCGCGGGATGATGGCCGCGCAGATCGGCGGCCAGCGAGCCATAGGCGAAGATGAACTGCATCGGCGCAAACCGTAATGCCGCGCGGCCGTGATCGGCGGTCCAGGCCCCTCCGTAGAATGGACGGATGGCCTCAACGCGACAGATCATGGTCGGCAGCGTTCCCGTCGGCGGCGGCGCCCCCGTCGCCGTGCAGACGATGACGAAGACCGAGACCGCCAACCTGCAGGCGACGATGGACCAGATCCACAAGGTCGCCGAGGCCGGTGCCGACATCGTCCGCGTCGCGGTGCCGCGCGACCGCGACATCGAGGCGCTGCGGACGATCGTCGTGCAGTCGCCGATCCCGGTGATCGCCGACATCCACTTCAACCACACGCTCGCGCTGAAGGCCATCGACGCCGGCGCGCACTGCATCCGCCTGAACCCCGGCAACATCGGCGGACCGGACAAGGTCGCCGAGGTCGTGGCGCGCGCGCGTGCGGCGGGTACGCCGATGCGCATCGGCGTGAACTCGGGCTCGCTGCCCAAGCACCTGCACTCACTCGAGCGCGACAACCCGGTCGAGGCGCTGACGGCCGCGGCGACCGAGTTCGTCGAGCTCATGCACCGCTTGGACTTCTATGACTTCAAGGTCTCGATCAAGTCGACGAACGTGCCCAACACGATCGCCTCCAACCGCCTGCTGAGCGAGCAGATCGACCACCCGCTGCACCTCGGCATCACCGAGGCCGGCACGAAGTGGTCGGGCAGCCTGAAATCCGCCGTCGGCCTCGGCACCCTCCTCGCCGACGGGATCGGCGACACGATCCGCATCAGCCTCTCGACGTTCCACGCCGAGGAGGAGGTCAAGGTCGCCTGGGAGATCCTCAAGGCGCTGCAGCTGCGTGAGCGCGGGCCCGTGCTCATCGCCTGCCCGACGTGCGGGCGCCTGCAGTTCGACATGGACACGGTGGTCGGCGAGATCGAGCGCCGCCTCGAGGCCTACGCCGACCCGATCGAGGTTGCCGTGCTCGGCTGCGCCGTCAACGGCATCGGCGAGGCCTCGCATGCGGACTTCGGCATCACCGGCGCGAAGGACGAGGGCCTGATCTTCAGCCGCGGCAAGCCGCTGCGGAAGGTGCCGACGGCACAGCTCGTCGACGTCCTCTTCGAGGAGATCGACAAGTACGCCACGTCCAAGCGCATCGACGTCGACGAACGGGCCGCCGCCGAGGGCGCGGCGTGGCTGCAGGCCAACGAGGACGCCACGGCGATGACGCCCGAGCGCCTGGCGGCGCTCGTGGGGGCCGAGGCCGCGGCCCACGGGGGCGGCGACGACGTCCTGGCCGCGACGCCTGCGATCGACGAGGACGCCTCGCCGGTCGCCGGACGACGCTTCACCCGCGCCTGAGCTGCGCGTTCCCGCCACCGCAGAAGCAGCCGCGATCGCGCGCGGCACCGGCACAAAGCGCCGGCCCGCGCACGGGCTGAACCTCAGCCCGCGTTCGTTCCACGGGCTGAACCTCAGCCCGCGTTCGTTCCCAAGGCGTACACGCCGATGCTGCCGTCCGGCGCCAGCCAGACCGCGCGCCAGACACCGGTCTTGGGCAGCGGCGCGGCGCGATCGACTTCGAAGTAGCCGCGCGCCGGATCGGCCGGCACCGGATCGCCGACCGTGATCCAGTCGGTCGACCGGTCGTCGGGCTTCCACTGGAGGGTCACGTTGCTGGCCTGGCCTGCAGGCCTGAAGCGCAACTGCCCCCACAGGTGGGCGGTCGGCGCCCCCGCCGCGTCCACGCCCGTCGGCGTCACGACGAACGGCAGCTGGTAGGCATACGCCGACGGCTTGGGCTGGCCGCGATGCGTGTACAGCCCGGACTGGTACGTAAACCAGTAGCTCTTGGACCTCTTCGGCTTGCTGCGCACCGGCGGGACGTCGACGAGCAGGAACTGCGCCTGCGAAGCGATCCGCGGGTTGTTGTATGCGATGTACTCGCCGAGCGTGTTGTACTTGGCCTGCAGCTCCCATGACACGCCGGAGAACGGGTCAGGCGGGTTGGTCTCGAAGCCGTACTCGGTCATGAACAGCGGCAGCGCCGACGCCACCTTGCCGGTCTTCGCGGCGATCTCGTCGAGCAGCGTCCCCAGCTCGGAGATGTTCGCCATCGTCAGCGAGTCCGGGTGGCCGTCGCGCTGCGTCGGCGCGACGTTCTTCGTGTACGGATGGTG
>DASYVZ010000047.1:0-11064 GCA_035936515.1 Solirubrobacteraceae bacterium
CGGCTTCACGGCGCACGGGCCGCACCGCGACGACATCGCGCTGCTGCGCAGCGGGCGCGAGCTGCGCGCCTACGGCTCTCAGGGAGAGCAGCGCCTCGCGCTCCTGTCGCTGCTGCTGGCCGAGCGCGAGGCGCTGGCGCAGGCGCGCGACACGATGCCGCTCATGCTGCTCGACGACGTCATGAGCGAGCTCGACCCCGATCGCCGGGCAATGCTCGCCGACCTGCTGCGCGGGGCGGGGCAGAGCGTCATCACGACCACCGACCTTGCGCACGTGCCCGCCGCGGAGGCGCCGAACGTGACGCGCCTGGCGGTGGCCGGTGGCGCCGTGCTGCGCGATGCGGCAGCCGCGGCATGACGGCGGGCGCTCATCGGCGGTCGCCGGGCGCGCTCGAGCCGATCGACTACCGCTCACGATGAGGCGACGAGCGCCGCGGCCGATCGGCAACGCGATCGATGCGCTCACGCAGCGCCTCGCCCCGGCGACGCTGCTGGCCGACGTCCAGCGCGTATGGGAGCAGGCCGCGGGACCGGTCATCGCGCAGGCCGCGCAGCCCGTCTCCGAACGCGACGGGATCGTGACCGTGCTGTGCACGTCCGCGGTCTGGATGCAGGAGATCGACCTCATGGGGCCGGTCCTCGTGGACGCGCTCAACGGCGCGCTGGGCGCCGATCGCGTGCGATCGGTGCGCTGCGTTGCGACGGCCGGCCGGCGGCGTTCGAACTGACGAGCGGCTACCGCCCGCAGCTCCTGCGAGCGGCGCTCGCCGCCGCCGGTCACGAGGCCGCCGTGACCTGCGCTGATTCGCTGGAATTTGCAGGTCTTTTGTCACACGCGCAAGCCAGGTTCGCGACGGCCTTGTGCTATTCTGATGGCAACCAGTTGCACCCCGCCCCGGCGCGTCTGTCGCATGACGTGATACCGGGGCTTCTTCACGTATTCGGAGGTTTGGTGGCGAAGGACGACAAGAAGCTCGACGGCCGCACCGGCGCCGGCTCATACGACGCACGAGACATCACCGTCCTCGAGGGCCTCCAGGCCGTTCGCAAGCGACCCGGCATGTACATCGGCTCGACCGGCGTACGTGGCCTGCACCACCTCGTCTACGAAGTCGTCGACAACTCGGTCGACGAGGCGCTCGCCGGCCACTGCAGCCGCGTCGACGTAACGATTCATCCGGACAACTCCGTCACGGTCTCCGACGACGGCCGCGGCATCCCCGTCGGCACGATGGAGAAGGAGGGGCGCTCGGCGCTCGAGGTCGTGCTCACGGTGCTGCACGCGGGCGGCAAGTTCGGCGATGGTGGCGGCTACAAGGTCTCCGGCGGCCTGCACGGCGTCGGCGTCTCGGTCGTCAACGCCCTGTCGGAGCTGCTCGAGGTCGAGGTGCGCCGCGAGGGGCACGTCTGGCGCCAGACGTACGAACGCGGCGTGCCGCAGGCGCCGATCGCGCGCGGGGAGGCAACCGAGGAGACGGGCACGACGATCACGTTCCTGCCCGACGGCGACATCTTCGAGACCACCGACCTCGACTTCTCGGTGCTCGAGCAGCGCCTGCGCGAGACCGCGTTTCTCACCCGGAGCCTGCGGATCAACATCAGCGACGAGCGCGGGGAGAAGGCGTCGGCGTCGTTCAAGTACGACGGCGGCATCGAGGACTTCGTGCGTTACCTCAACGCCAACAAGGAGTCGATCGGCCGCAAGGTCGTCTTCTTCGAGGGCGACAGCGACGAGGGCGCAGTCGAGGTCGCGATGCAGTGGAACACCACCTATCAGGAGTCGGTGTTCTCGTTCGCCAACAACATCAACACGCACGAGGGCGGCTCGCACCTGTCGGGCTTTCGCTCGGCCCTGACGACGGTGCTCAACCGCTACGCGCGCTCGCGCGGCCTGCTCAAGGAGAAGGACGACAACCTCACCGGCGAGGACGTCCGCGAGGGGCTGACCGCCGTCATCTCCGCCAAGCTCACCGACCCGCAGTTCGAGGGACAGACGAAGACGAAGCTCGGCAACCCCGGCATGGAGGGCTTCGTTCGCTCGATCGTCTACGACCGCCTGACGGAGTTTCTCGAGGAGAACCCCACCGAGGGCAACGCGATCATCCGCAAGGCGGTCTCCGCAGCCCAGGCGCGCGCCGCCGCGCGCAAGGCGCGTGACCTCACGCGACGCAAGTCCGCGCTGGAGAACTCGACGCTGCCCGGCAAGCTCGCCGACTGCTCGGTGAAGGACCCGTCGCTTGCGGAGCTGTTCATCGTCGAGGGCGACTCCGCCGGCGGCTCGGCGAAGCAGGGTCGTGACCGCAACACGCAGGCCGTGCTGCCGCTGCGCGGCAAGATCCTCAACGTCGAGAAGAGCCGCATCGACAAGGTCCTCAAGAACATCGAGATCCAGGCGCTGATCACCGCCATCGGCACCGGCGTGCGCGACGAGTTCGACCTCAGCCGGGCGCGCTACCACAAGCTCATCCTCATGACCGACGCCGACGTCGACGGCGCGCACATCCGCACCCTCGCGCTGACGCTGCTGTTTCGCGAGATGCCCGAGCTCATCGAGGCCGGCTACGTCTACATCGCCAAGCCGCCGCTGTACAAGCTCAAGCAGGGCTCCAATGAGCGCTACGTCGAGAAGGACTCCGAGCTCGAGCAGATCCTGCTTTCCGACAAGCTCGAGAAGATGCTCGTCCTCGACCGAGACGGGACGCAGTTCAAGCTCACCGAGCCGCGCTGGCAGCGCTTCTCGCGCCTGCTCAAGCAATACGAGGGCTGGTCGTCGACGCTGCGCGCCGAATACGGCTCGGACGTCGTCATCTTCCTCGAGGAGTCCGGCGTGCTCGACGAGCAGATCTCGACCGGCGCCGGGGCGCTGGAGCTCATCGCGCGCTCGCAGATCGAGAACGCCCCCTACGAGACCTCGCTCGTAGGCCAGGACGAGGTGAACATCACGGTGCGCGCCGTCGAGAACAAGACCGGCCTGGCCCGCGAGCTGCTCATCCCGCGCCGGCTGTTCGACGCGCAGGACCTGCGCAACTTCACCCGTGTGCACGGCCAGCTCACCGAACTCGTCGGCCGCGCGCCGTTCACCGTGAAGCTCGGCGACGCCACCGAGGACGCGCCCTCGTTCCACGTGCTGCGCGAGGCGGTGCTGCACGTCGCGCAGAAGGGAATCACGCTGCAGCGCTTCAAGGGGCTCGGCGAGATGAACGCCGCACAGCTGCGCGACACGACGATGGATCCGGCCACGCGCACGCTCGCGCAGGTCGGTATCGAGGACGCCGCGCAGGCGGACCTCATCTTCTCGACGCTGATGGGCGACATGGTCGAGCCGCGCCGCCAGTTCATCGAGGACAACGCCCGCCTCGTCGCCAACCTGGACGTCTAGTCGTGCTCCGTCTCATGCCGCTCCATCTGATCTGCCGGACGCCCCTCCACGAGACGGAGCGTTAGATGTCCTCGATCGACATCCTCGGCGGCGGCAACGTCGAACCACGCGCGCTCGAGGACGAGATGCGCTCCGCGTATCTCGACTACGCGATGTCGGTCATCGTCGGGCGTGCGCTGCCCGACGTGCGCGACGGGCTGAAGCCCGTCCACCGCCGCGTGCTGTTCTCGATGTCGGAGAACGGCCTCGGCCCGACCCGGCCCTACCGCAAGTGCGCCTCGATCGTCGGCGACGTGATGGGCAACTATCACCCCCACGGCGACTCGGCGATCTACGACGCTCTCGTGCGCCTCGCGCAGGACTTCTCGATGCGCTACGAGCTCATCGACGGCCAGGGCAACTTCGGCTCGATCGATGACGACCCGCCGGCGGCGATGCGCTACACCGAGGCCCGCCTCGCGCGGATGGCGATGGAGATGCTGCGCGATCTCGACGCCGACACCGTCGACTTCGTCCCCAACTACGACGGGCGCAAGCAGGAGCCCGTCGTGCTGCCGGCGCGCTTCCCGAACCTCCTTGTCAACGGCTCGTCGGGGATCGCCGTGGGCATGGCGACGAACATCCCGCCGCACAACCTCCGCGAGGTCGTCTCCGCGGTCGTCGCCTACATCGACGACCCGGCCCTGGACAAGATGGATGCCGGTGCGGCCGCGGCCGTGCTCATGCGCCACATGCCGGGCCCCGACTTCCCGACCGGCGGCATCATCCTCGGCCGCCAGGGGATGCTCGACGCCTACGAGACCGGCCGCGGGCGGGTGCGGGTGCGCGGCAAGGCGCACACCGAGGACATCGGCCGTGGGCGCGAGGCGATCATCATCACCGAGCTGCCCTACGCCGTGAAGAAGGGCGGCGACAACGGCCTCGTGATGAAGCTCGCCGAGCTCGTGCGCGAGAAGAAGATCACCGGGATCGCCGACCTCGAGGACCACTCCTCCGAGCGCGGCGGGATGCGCGTCGTGGTCACGCTCAAGCGCGACGAGATCCCCGAGGTCGTCCTCAACCAGCTCTACAAGCACACCGCGCTGCAGACGACGTTCGGGGTCAACATGGTCGCCCTCGTCGACGGCGTGCCGCGCACGCTCTCGCTGCAGGAGGTCATCCGCCACTACGTCCACCACCAGCGCGAGATCATCGTGCGGCGCACGAAGCACGAGCTGGGCGTCCTCGAACGCCGCGTGCACGTGCTCGAGGGCCTGCTCATCGCGCTCGACAACCTCGACGCGATCATCGAGCTCATCCGCGCCTCGCGCGACCGTGAGAACGCGCGCAACGAGCTGGTCGCGCGCTTCGCGCTGACCGAGATCCAGGCGTCCGCGATCCTCGACCTGAGGTTGTCGCAGCTCACCGCCCTCGAGGCCGGCGCGATCAAGACCGAGCACGATGACAAGGTCGAGCGGATCGGCGAGCTGCGCGAGATCCTCGGCTCCGAGGCGCGCGTCTACGCGATCATCCGCGAGGAGCTCGAGGAGATCGCCGACCGCTTCGGCGACGAACGCCGCACGCTGATCACCGACTCCGAGGACGAGATCGGCATCGAGGACCTGATCCCCGAGCAGCAGATGGTCATCACGATCACGAAGTCGGGCTACATCAAGTCGCTGCCGCTGACGACGTACCGCGCCCAGCAGCGCGGCGGACGCGGCGTGACGGGGATGGACATGAAGGACGGCGACTTCATCGAGCACCTCTTCGTGACGTCGTCGCACGACTACCTGCTGTTCTTCTCCAACCGCGGAAAGGTCTATCGCTCGAAGGTCTACGAGCTGCCCGAGGCCTCGCGTACGGCGAAGGGCCGCGCGCTCGTCAACGTCCTGCCGCTGCGCGACGGCGAGCGGATCCAATCCGTGCTCTCCACACGCGACTTCACCGAGGGCCGGTACGTCGTGTTCGCGACGAAGCGCGGCGTCGTCAAGAAGACCGAGCTTCAGGCCTACAACACGCCGATCAAGGCCGACGGCATCATCGCGATCAACATCCGCGACGACGACGAGCTCGTCAGCGTCCGCCGTACGAGCGGCGACGACGACATCCTCATGGTCTCGCGCAAGGGCCAGGCCGTCCGCTTCAACGAGTCCGACGCGCGGGCGATGGGACGCGACACCTCCGGCGTGCGCGGGATGAACGTCGACCAGCCCGACAACGAGGTGCTCGTGATGGACGTCGCCCGCGACGACCAGGAGCTGCTGGTCGTCACCGAGAACGGCTACGGCAAGCGCACGTCGATCGCCGAGTACCGCAAGACCAAGCGCGGCGCGATGGGCGTCGGAACGATCAAGCTCACCGACGCGAAGGGGGCGCTCGCCGGCGCGATCGTCGTCCGCGAGCACGACGAGCTCGTCTTCATCTCCCAGAGCGGCATGGTGCAGCGCACCGCCGTGCGCGGGATCAGCCGCTACGGCCGCCTGGCCCAGGGCGTGCGGCTCATGAACATGAAGGAGGACGACACCGTGTCGGCCATCGCGCTCATCGTCGAAGGCTCGTCCGTGGCGGCCGTCGGCCCAGAGGCCGATCTCGCGATCGAGGTCGACCCGACCACCGGCGGCGCCACGATCGCGATCGAACCGGTGGCCGACGCCGATCTCAGCGGCGAGAGCGCCGCCGAGGAGCCGGAGGACGACATCGAGCCGGACGGTGACGCGCCCGCCTAGCCGCGACGGCGCGGGCGCGGGAACCGTGCGGTCATGAGCGAGCCGCTGACGTTCGGCCCGGCCTCCGGCGGCTTTGCGCTGCGCCGCGCAGACGAGGTCCTCGCCCGCATCGTGACCGACGGCGACGACCGCGGGACGCGCCTCGAGATCGGGGACGCGACGTGGTCGCTCAGCATCGAGGGCGATCGCGCGGCGCTGGCCGCCACGTGGCAGGCCGTCGCCCGCGACGCCGCCGGCGAGGAATCGGCGTGCTACTACCACGGCAGCATGCGCGGCGGGCGCGTGCGCATCGGAGAGCGGTCGGGCAGCCTGCGGCGCGAGCTCGGACTCGGAACCGAATGGCGCCTGCGGTTCAAGCCCGACGCGGCACTCACGCTGCGGCCCACGCCGCGGCCGGAAGGAATGCAGCTCGATCTCGCGTTCGTCCCCGGCAGCGCCGACGTGCCCGAACTGCTCCTGGCGCTTGTCTGCTGGAGCATCGTCACGGAGGAGGCGACGGGTCCGGCCCGCCTCGGTGGCTGACCGGCGGATTCGCTTGCGCCAGTTCACGGTTCGAGGCGCACGTGTCATCGCCGTCCGCTACGATTTTCTCACCAGAGAAAGGAGGTGGTCCGAATCAGCTCAAGTTCTTGCGGGACCCTGGAGGTGCCCGGCCGCTAGGCCGGACAGGCTGGCTCCGCCCAGCGAATCCAAACCGGGCCACCCCCGTGCAGGACGCCGGACTGGTCCCACCGGCACGCAGAACATCCTGCTCGGGTCTCAAGGCCAGTTGTACGTTGCGACGGGCGCCGCTGCCGCGGCGCCCTTCGTCATGTCGGGACGAAGTCTGGGGGACTCTTCTGTCGTAGTACGCAGCGCCCGCGCCGGGTGCGGCGGCGCGACCCTCAGGCCGCCTCAGGCAGCCACTGCCGCCACGCCGGCGGGATCGTCGGGCTGGCGACGTGGATGAAGACCTGCGGGTGTGGCACCCGCGGCGGCTGGCGCGGGTGCATGCCGGCCTTCGCCGGCAGCGAGTCGCCCTTGCGCCGGTTGCACGGCGCGCACGACGCGACGATGTTGTCCCACGTCGAGCCGCCGCCCTTCGAGCGCGGGATGACGTGGTCGACGGTGAGGTTCGCGCGCGAGCCGCAGTACTGGCACGTCCAGCCGTCGCGGGCGAAGACGGCGCGGCGGGTGATCTTGCGCCGGTGGGTGTCGCGCGGGACCTTGACGTACGTCACGAGGCGGATCACCACGGGGCGCGGCATCGTCGAGTGCTCGGAGCGCAGCTCGTAGCTGGAGTGCTCGACGATCTCCGCCTTCTCCTTGAGCAGCAGGACGGCGGCTCGGCGCACGGTGCACACGTTGACCGGCTCGTAGGTGGCGTTCAGGACGAGCACACGACCAGCCTCACGTCCGCGCCGCCGGTGCTCCGGATGCGGCGCGAACCCCCGTGGGCCTGGTGGCGTGAGCTGAGTCGCCATGATTGGCGCGGAATTCTAATCAGGCGGACCGGCAGCAGCGTAGGAGCCGAGGATGCGCACCTGCTCGCAGTGCTTGCGCAGCCCCTCGACGGCCTCGGCCACCGAGGTCTCGCTGGCGCTGCCCTCGCAGTCGACGAAGAAGCGGTAGTGCCCCAGGCGCATGCGCAGCGGGCGCGACTCGATCTTCGTCAGGTTGACGCCACGGAAGGCGAACTCCGACAGGCAGCGCACGAGCCAGCCCGGGCTGTCGTCGCCCGAGCCCCAGAACGCCAGAGACGTCTTGGCAGGGGTGCCGCCGGCCGGGATCTGCGCGACCGCGCGCCGCGCGAGGAAGACGAACCGCGTCGCGTTGCCGGGCTCGTCCTCGACGGACTCGGCGAGTACGGTCGCGCCGTAGATCGCCGCGGCGCGCAGCGTGCCGATCGCCGCCCACGGCTCGTCACGGGCGACGACGAGCCGCGCGGCCTCCGCGGTCGACGACGCGGGCTCGATTGCGGCGCGCGGAACGCGCTCGCGCAGGAAGCGCGCGCACTGCGAGATCGCCTGCGGGTGCGACAGCACGCGCTCGATCGCGTCGAGCGCCAGCTGCGAGCCGGCGATGAGGTGCTGCGAGACGCCGAGCACGAGCTCGCCCACGACCGCCACGTCGTTGTCGTCGGCAAGCGTGTCGAGCGTGACGCCGACCGGCCCCTCGAGCGAGTTCTCGATCGGCACGATCGCGCGGTCGACGCTGCCGTCGTGAACGGCGAGGATCGTGTCGCGCACCGTCGCCAGCCCGACGAGCTCGGCGTCGCCGCCGTCGAGTGCGGCGCGGGCGGCCTCCTCCGAGAACGTCCCCGCCGGGCCGAGATAACCGAGCCGCATCAGCGTCCGCTGCGCCATCACGACGCCAGCGCGATGCGCAGCGCTTCCTCCTCCTCGGGGGACAGCTTGAGCTCGCCCTTGCCCTCGGAGACCTGCTTGGCGTACAGCCGCGCCTGGTCGCGGTGGTGGATCGAGGAGAGCACGACCCCGTTGCGGGCGCTGTCGAGCAGCGCGATCGACGTCGACTGGCGGCCGGACATCTCGTTGTAGGCGTCGTAGCGGATCAGGCCGCAGTGCGAGATCGCGTGGTCGAGACGCCCCTCCGCCACGCCGACGCGGGCGTCGAGCCGTTCGGCGGCGTCCGTGATGTAGCTGTGCAGCGCGCGGAAGCTCGCGTCCAGCGCCGCCGCGTGGCCGACGAGATCGACGCCCTGCTCGCCGAGCACGACGCGCTGGTCCGCGCGCAGGCGCCGCACCTGCCGGAACGTGACGACGGCCAGGCAGAGCGCGATGGTCGCCAGCGCTGCGGCGGCCAGCGCGACGATGCCCACCGTGGAGCTCAGGTCGTCAGCCATGCCGGCCAAACGGTAGCGAGGGGGTGCGATGGCGTCGCCCTCAGCGGTCGTCGAGCGACGGCGCGCAGTCGTAGCGAGGGGACGGCCTCAGCTGCGACGGAAGATCGCGGGGAAGCTGAGCGTGTTGTTCTCGGTGTTCTTCTCGCCCGGGACCGGCAGCACCTCGGCGCGGACCGTCACCGCCTGGCCGATCGGCGGCGGCTCCTGGAGCTCGAGCGCAACCGTCGTCTCGGTCCCCGGCTGCGTCTGGTCGACGACCTGGTCGACGCGGATCGGGTCGCCGGCGCCGGTGATCCGCACGCGCACGCGGACGTCCTGCTCGGGGTTCTCGCCCTGGTTTGCGATCTTCACGTTGAACGTCACGTTCGAGCTCGCCGGCAGGATGTTGCTCTCCCCCGGCGTGAGCGTGAGGTCGCCGACGCTGACCGCGAGCAGCCCGTGTCCGTGGGTGCCGGGCGCCGGCTCGTCGGAGGCGCCGTCGCCCGCGCCGCGGCCGGCCTGCGAGTTGATCCGCTTCGCGACGGTGGAGGGCTGCAGCCAGCCGAGGTTCTGCAGGAAGCTCGAGTTCTGGATGACCTGCCCGCCGATCTCGTTGTCGTCGAGCACCTGCTTGATGAGCGCCGCCGTGCGGCGGTTGTAGACGACGTCGGCGGCGTCGAACGCGCGCATCTCGCCGGCGATGCCGCGCACGGCCGGCACCGCGGTGGCGGAGTCGGTCGACAGCGCGGCGGGGATCTTCTCGGCGACCTTGGCGATCGCCTCCTGCAGCAGCGACAGCGAGAGCAGCAGGTTCACGTGGGCGGGGCGCATCTCGCCGGGGACGTCGAGTCCCTCGGCACGGTTGGTATGCGCCGCCGCGGTCGTGCGCAGCTCGTTGATCTCGGACTGCACGTCGGTCGATGCGGTGGTCGCCCCCGCCGCCGCAGCGGTCCCGCTGAGCGTCTCGTAGAACCGATCGGCGGTCGCATCCGCCCTCTGGATGACGCTCGACACGTCGCGGTTGTAGTCCTTCAGCGCCTGTTCCTGGCGGCTGTTCAGGCAGCCGCGGATGCCGAAGACGAGCAGCAGCACCACGAGCAGGCCGATGCCGGCCGCCGCGGCGCGGCGGACCATGAGCTGCTGCGGATCCGAAGGCGGGCCGATCGCCGCTGCCGCCGGGCTGCGGGGCCGCGTGCGGGTCGTGCGAGGCTCGTCGTCGTCGAAGAAGGACAGGGTCGCTCCTTGCGGAAGCTGGCGGAACGATCAGTATGACCGCGCGAGGCGCGCGGGGTTTCCCCTGCAACTTTGCCGCCAATCGCCGGTTTCCTGCCTGTTTGCGCAAGGTACCCGCGATAAGCGGGCGAAGAGGGAGCCGGTGTTTCACGCCCACAGCCCCGCGCCCGCCGATGCGGGCCAGATCGTGCTCGACCGATACCGGCTCGGAGCGCGCCTCGGCGCGGGCGGGATGGGCGTCGTCTACCGCGCTCGCGACGAGCGCCTCGAGCGCGACGTCGCGGTCAAGCGCATCGCGGTCGGTCACGACCCCGACGGCCGCGGCGAGCGCGAGGCCCTGGCGGCCGCGCGGCTCTCGCACGCCGGGATCGTGGCGCTCTTCGAGTCCGGCCGCGACGAGAACGCCGTCTACCTCGTCTCCGAGCTCGTCGAGGGTCCGACGCTGGCCGACCTGCTGCGCGACGGTGCGCTGTCGGATCGCGATGTGCTGCGGATCGGCGCGACGCTCTGCGCGGCGCTGGCGCACGCCCACAAGCGCGGCGTCATCCACCGCGACGTCAAGCCGTCGAACGTCATCTGCCCGGCCGCCGACGAGGGGCGGGGCAGCGCGAAGCTGACGGACTTCGGGATCGCCCGCATGGCCGACCACGATGTCCTCACGCGCACGGGCGACATCATCGGCACGCTCGCCTACATGGCGCCCGAGCAGGCGCGGGGGGAGAAGATCACCACCACCGTCGACGTCTACGCGCTGGGCGTCGTCCTCTACGAGGCGCTCGCGGGCGTCAACCCGATCCGCGCGGGCAACCCGGCCGCCACCGCACGACGCGTCGGGACGCGCCTCGCGCCGCTGCACCGCGTGCGCCGCGACCTCCCGGTCGAGCTGTGCCGCGCGATCGACGGCGCGGTGGCCGTCGAGGCCG
>DASYVZ010000048.1:0-2091 GCA_035936515.1 Solirubrobacteraceae bacterium
ACGCGACGGTGCCGCGCACCACGCAGTCCGGTCCCGGCGAGGCGCGGCCGCCGGGCGCCGAGCCCGCAGTCCGGCCGGGGAACGTCGTCCTGCTGCACAGCGACGAGCGTCTGACGCTCGAGCTGCGCCGGCTCGCCGAGCGCATCGGCGGGCCGCCGGAGCCGGCCCTCGCTGAGGTCGGCCAGGCGGTCCTCGTGCAGCGGCGCCCGAACCTCGACGTGCCGGTCACCGCCGTCACGGCGACGCGGATGCTCGAGGCCAGCGGACCTGACGATCCGGCGCTCGAGACGTTCATCGAGTACTGGCTGGGCCGCCGGTGAGCACGCCGCTGCGCGTCGCGCTCGCGCAGGTGAACGCGGTGGTGGGCGACCTCGCCGGCAACGAGCGGGCGATCGCCTCGGCGATCTCCCGCGCACACGACGCCGGCGCGCAGCTCGTCTGCTTTCCCGAGCTGGCCTTGACCGGCTACCCGCCGGAGGACCTGCTGCTCAAGGAGCACTTCCTCGCCGACGCGCGCGCCGCGCTCGAGCGTCTCGCCGCCGAGACCACCGCCATCGTCGCCGTCGTCGGCTATCCCGAGCGCGCCGAGGACGTCCACAACTCCGCCGCCGTCCTCGCCGACGGCGCGATCCAGGCCGTCTACCGCAAGCAGCACCTGCCCAACTACGGCGTCTTCGACGGGCTGCGCTACTTCCAGCCCGGTCAGCGCGGTGCGACGATCGCGATCGACGACGTCACCGTCGGCCTGACGATCTGCGAGGACATCTGGCAGCCGGGCGCGCCGCTGTCGGACGAGGCGCTGGCGGGGGCGCGCCTGATCGTCAACCTGTCGGCCTCGCCGTACGTCGCGGGCAAGGGGGCGCGGCGCGAGCAGATGATCCAGCAGCGCGCCCGCGACGAGCTCGTCGGCGTCGCGTTCTGCGGCCTGGTCGGCGGGCAGGACGAGCTCGTCTTCGACGGCCAGTCGCTCGTCGTCGACCACGACGGCACCGTGATCGCGCGGGCGCCGCAGTTCGAGGAGGCGCTGCTGATCGTCGATGTCGACCCCGTCACCGTCGGCTCGGCGCGCCTGCGCGACACGCGCCGCCGTGCCCCCGCCGCCCAGGCGCGTGATCGCGTCGACCACCTGGGATCGTTCACGGTTCGCGGCCAGGGCGAGGGCGAGGGCGCGGGCGACGCCGGCGCCGCCCGCAAGCCGCCGGTCGGCACCCTGATCGCGCCGCGGCTGGAGCTCGTCGAGGAGGTCTACGCCGCGCTGGTGCTCGGCACGCGAGACTACGCTCGCAAGAACGGCTTCGAGCACGTCGTCCTCGGCCTCAGCGGCGGGATCGACTCGACGCTCGTGGCCCTCATCGCCGTCGACGCGCTCGGGCCCGGGTGCGTCACCTGCGTGACGATGCCCTCGCCGTACTCCTCCACGGGCACCCGCAGCGATGCCGAGCGGCTTGCGGAGAACCTCGGCGTCGAGCTGCTCACGCTGTCGATCGCGCCGATGATGGAGAGCTTCGACGCTGCGCTGGCAGAGGTCTTCGCCGGCCGCGACCCCGACCTCACCGAGGAGAACCTGCAGGCGCGCATCCGCGGCAACCTGCTCATGGCGCTGTCGAACAAGTTCGGCTGGCTCGTCCTGACGACCGGCAACAAGTCCGAGATGTCGGTCGGCTACTCGACGCTCTACGGCGACAGCGCCGGCGGCTTCGCCGTCATCAAGGACGTCCCCAAGCTCCTCGTCTACAACCTCACGCGCCACCGCGACGAGCGCGCCGGCGGCGGGCTCGTCCCGTCTGAGCTCTTCACGCGGCCGCCGTCGGCGGAGCTGCGCCCCGACCAGCGCGACGACGACTCGCTACCGCCTTACGACGTGCTCGACGCGATCCTCGAGGGCTACGTCGAACACGACCTCGGCCGTGAGCAGCTTGTCGCGCGGGGCCTGCCGGCCGCCGACGTCGCGCGGGTCATCAGCCTCGTCGACGTCGCGGAGTACAAGCGCCGCCAGCAGCCGCCCGGCATCAAGGTCACGACGCGCGCCTTCGGGCGCGACCGGCGCGTGCCGATCACCAACCGCTACGGCGGCTGAGCCGACCTCAGGCG
>DASYVZ010000049.1:0-4883 GCA_035936515.1 Solirubrobacteraceae bacterium
CTCGTCCTGCGCACCCTGGGCGAGCACATGTTCAACCGCTACGTGGAGATCAAGCGCCGCGAGTGGGAGGACTACCGCGTGCAGGTCAGCCAGTGGGAGCTCGACCGCTACCTGCCGGTCCTGTAGCCGGCCTATCGAACCTCTCGGTCGAGCAGCTCGCGGAGGCGCGCGAGATCGTCGAGGTCGTCACGGTCCAGAACCGCTTCAACCTCACCGACCGCGCATCGCATCACGTGCTCGAGGTCTGTCAGCGCGACGGGCTGGGCTTCTTTCCCTGGTATCCGCTGGCCGCCGGTGAGCTGGCGAAGCCCGGCGCGCCGCTCGCCGAGATCGCCCGCCGCCACGACGCCACGGCGGGACAGGTGGCCCTGGCCTGGCTGCTCGCACGCTCGCCGGTGATGCTGCCGATCCCCGGCACGGGCTCGATCGCGCACCTCGAGGAGAACGTCGACGCCGCCGAGCTCGTCCTCGACGAGCCCGAGCTGGCGCAGCTTGACGGCGCGGCCTAACCAGCCAGCGCGGGCTCCCGCTCGGCGGGCTTCTCCTCGGCGAGCTTCGATGGCCACCAGATCCTCGAGCCGATGTCGAGCGTCAGCGCGGGGACGAGGATCGAACGGACGATGAACGTGTCCAGCAGCACGCCGAAGGCGACGACGAAGCCGATCTGCGTCAGGAACACGAGCGGCAGCACGCCCAGCACGGAGAAGACGCCGGCCAACACGATGCCCGCCGACGTGATCACCCCGCCGGTGACCGCCAGCCCTCGCAGCATCCCCTCTCGCGTGCCGTGGCGCATCGTCTCCTCGCGCACGCGCGCCATCAGGAAGATGTTGTAGTCGATGCCGAGCGCGACGAGGAAGATGAAGGCGAACAGCGGAAGCGAGGGGTCGCTGCCGGGAAAGCCGAAGATGACGTCAAAGACGACGGCCCCGACGCCGAGCGCCGCGAGGAAGGACAGGATCACCGTGGCGATCAGCATCAGCGGCGCGACCAGCGCGCGCAGCAGCAGCATGAGGATCAGGAAGACGACGACGAGCGCGACCGGCACGATCACGCGCGTGTCGCGGCCGGTGGCCTCGCGCAGATCGCGCTCGATCGCGGTCGCGCCGCCGACGAGGGTCTGCGGCCCGGCCGCCCGCTTCGCGGCGGCGCGGATGTCGTCGATCAGCGCGAACGCCTCGGTCGAGAACGGCGCGGGCCGCAGCACGGCGTTGAGCAGCACGCCGCCCTCCCCGCTCTCGACCGGCGGCGTAACCGAGTCGACGCCTTCGACCCCGGCCACGGCGCGTCGCGCCTCGGCCACCTGCGATCGGTCGCGCACGATGATCTCCGTCGGCGCGTTGGCGCCGCTGGGGAACGACTGCGACAGCAGCTCCTGGCCCTGAACGGCCTCGACGTCGTCGCGGAACGAGTTGCCCTGCGTGAGGCCGTCGTCGAAGTTCAGCATCCCGAGCGCCATCACGGCCAGCAGCGCGACGACGCCGCCCCACACGCGGCGCGGGCGCACGGCGATGCGGTCTCCGATGCGCCGCCAGGCGCCGCGCGTCTCGCCGGAGGCGCCGCCGCCATCCTCGGCGTAACGCGGGATGAACGGCCAGAACGCCCGGCGCCCGAAGACGAGCAGCAGCGCCGGCAGCAGCGTCAGCATCGAGATCATCGCGACGGCGATGCCCAGCGCGCCGACCGGGCCCAGCCCCGATGTGCCGTTGACCTCCGCCAGCGTGAGGCACAGAAGCGCCGCGATCACCGTCATGCCGGAGGCGACGATCGCCGGGCCGGCGGTGCGCAAGGCGAGCGCCATCGCCTCGTGGCGGTTACGGTGGCGCAGCAGCTCCTCGCGATATCGCGCGACGAGCAGCAGGGCGTAGTCGGTCCCCGCCCCGAGAACGAGGACCGACAGGATCGCCGACGACTGGCCGTTGACGGTCACGCCCGCCTCGGTCAGGCCGAAGCCGATCGCGCGCGTCGCGATCTCCGCGAAGCCGACGGCGGTCAGCGGGATGAGAAAGAAGATCGGGCTGCGGTAGATGATGATCAGCAGCACGAGCACGAGCAGGAACGCGGCGCCGACAAGCGTGCCGTTGATGCCCTCGAAGACCTTGATCGCGTCGGCGGAGAAGCCCGCGGGGCCGGTCACCTTCGCCTCCAGGCCGCCGCCGGGGTCGCTCACGCGCTCGCGGACGTCCTCGACGGGATCGATGATCGTGTCCGACTCGCCGTCGCTGACGATCGCGGCCTGCACGATCGCCGCCTTGCCGTCCGGCGACCGCGCGACCAGTTCGAAGGTGGAGGTGGCGCGATAGTCCTGCTGGTTGAGCTCGCGGACGTCCGCGGCGATCCGCCGGCGGTCGCCCGCGGTCAGGCCGCTGTCGCGGCGGTAGACGATGACCATCGGCGCGATCTCGCCACCCTGCAGCCGCTCGCTGATCTCGAGCGCCTTCGTCGACTCCGCGTCCCCCGGCAGGAACGAGCTGGACTCGTTCTGCTCGGCATCGGCGAACTTCCCCGGGAGGTTGGCGGCAAACGACCCGAAGATCGCCGCGAACCAGATCGCGACGATGATCCAATTGATGCGGCGCTGGGCGGCATGGGCGAGCAGCGAGGCCATGCGCCACTACTATCACCCAGCTCTCTTGACTGTCAAGACTCCATCATGTCAAGATTCCGGCATGGCAGGAGGCGACCGCGAGACCCTCATCGAGGAGGTCATCGCGGCGCTGCGAGCAGACGGAAGCGCACGCGACGCGCTCGACCAGGCGGTCGCCGATCGCCTCCGGATCAACCTCACCGACCTGCGCTGCCTCGACGTGCTCGAGCAGCACGGCACCTCCACGCCGGGTGAGATCGCGACCGCGCTCGGGCTCACCAGCGGCGCGGTGACGACGCTGCTCGACCGGCTCGAGAACCGCGGCTACGTCCAGCGGCGGCGCGATGCGCAGGATCGCCGCCGGGTGTTCGTCGAGCCGACGGCGTACGCGCACCGGCTGGCGGGGGAGCTCTACGGGCCGATCGGGACCGAGGGACGCGCCCTGCTCGCCGAGCTCTCCCCTCGCGACCTCGCGCTGCTGCGCGATTTCATGAGGCGCTCACGGGAGCTGCAGCTGCGCCACGAGGCGCGCATCAGGTCGCAGCCTCCAGCAGCGCCGCGAGCTCCGCCGGCTCGGTGACCGGCGTTCGGCACGTGAAGCCCTCGCAGACGTAGGCGGCGGGTTGGCCGGCGAGCGTCGTGCGGCCCTTGAGCAGCGGCACCCCGCCGTCGTCCTCGCCGTCGCCGCCGGCGAGCACGACGTTGGGGCGCAGGGCGCGGCGCACGACGCGCGCCAGGGCGCTCGTGTCGGCGCCGACGAGCGCGACCTCGCGGACCGGCGAGAGGTGGAAGTCCAGCGCCTGCAGGAGGTGCCCGAAGGCCAGCGGCGAACGGCGCAGCAGGTCGCCGAAGAGCTTCAGGACGCCGAGCGCGGCATCCTCGTAGGCGGCCTCGCCCGTGAGCGCGGCGAGCCGTAGAAGGCCGAAGGCGGCGCTCGACTGGCCGGACGGGATCGGCGCGTCGTCGATTTCCTTGCGGCGCGCGACGAGCTGCTCATGGTCGCTGGAGGTCTGGTAGAAGCCGCCGCGCTCGGCGTCGCCGAAGCGCTCGATCGTGTCGTCGGCGATCGCGCGGGCGGCATGGAACCAGCGCGGCTCGAACGTGGCCTCGTAGAGCGTCAGGAGCGCCTCGAGCATGAACGCGTGGTCCTCGAGGTAGCCGTTGAGCTTCGCCTGGCCGGCGTTGTAGGTGCGCAGCAGGCGGCCGTCGGGGTCGCGCATCTCGTCGAGGACGAACGTCGCGGCGCGGCGGGCGGCCGCGAGATAGTCGTCGCGCTCGAGCACCGCTCCAGCTTCGGCCAGCGCGCCGATCATGAGGGCGTTCCAGGCGGTCAGCCGCTTGTCGTCGAGCCCGGGCCAGACGCGCTGGTCGCGCACCGCCAGCAGCCTCGCGCGGATGCGCTCGCGCACCTCCCCCGCGGGCTCGGCCCCGCGCGACTCGAGGATGTTCGCGCCCTCGAAGTTGCCGTCCTCGCTGGCGCCGAACCACGCGATCGCTGCGTCCGCGTCGTCGCCGAGGACGTCTCGCAGCTCGCCGAGGCTCCAGACGTAGAACTTGCCCTCGACGCCCTCCGAGTCGGCATCCAGCGCGCTGAAGAACGCGCCCTCGGGCCCGGTCATCTCGCGCAGCGCCCAATCGAGCGTCTCCTCGACCGTGCGGCGCAGGATCCGATCTCCGCCGTCCGCGCCGCCGCTGGCCTGCCAGCCGTGCAGGTAGGCCCGCGCGAGCAGCGCGTTGTCGTAGAGCATCTTCTCGAAGTGCGGCACCGTCCAGTTCTCGTCGGTCGAGTAGCGCGCGAAGCCGCCGCCGATCTGGTCGTAGATGCCGCCGGAAGCCATCGCACGCAGCGTGTAGAGGCTCATCCGCGTCTCGCCGCGGCGCAGGAGGAACTCGATCGTCGAGGCGGCGGGGAACTTCGGCGCGCCGCCCCAGCCGCCGTTGACGGAGTCGAACTGCGCGCGCAGCTGGTTGACGGCGTCGTCGAGGATCTGGCCGCTCAGCGGCCCCTCGGCCGGCTTCAGCCGCGCGGCGCCGGCCAGCCGCGCCGCCATCGCCTCGTTCTGCGCGCGGATCTCCTCGCGCTGGGTGTCCCACGCCTGCGCGACGGCCTGCAGCACCGTCGACCAGCTCGGCATGCCGTGGCGTGGCTCCGGCGGGTAGTACGTGCCGGCGTAGAACGGGACCTGCTCGGGCGTGACGAAGACGTTCAGCGGCCAGCCGCCGCTGCCGGTCATCGCCTGCACGGCCTCCATGTAGATCGCGTCGACATCCGGGCGCTCCTCGCGATCGACCTTGA
>DASYVZ010000050.1:0-2429 GCA_035936515.1 Solirubrobacteraceae bacterium
CCCGATGACGGTCAAGAAGCACCTGCGCGCGCAGGAGGTGGCGCTGCACAACCGCCTGCCGTGCATCTACCTGGTGGACTCCGGCGGGGCGTTCCTGCCCAAGCAGGACGAGGTGTTCCCCGATCGCGAGCACTTCGGCCGCATCTTCTTCAACCAGGCGACCATGTCCTCGCAGGGGATCCCGCAGATCGCCGCTGTCATGGGGTCATGCACCGCCGGCGGCGCGTATGTGCCGGCCATGAGCGACGAGACGGTGATCGTGCGCAACCAGGGCACCAGCTTCCTGGGCGGTCCGCCGCTGGTGAAGGCAGCCACGGGCGAAGTGGTCACCGCAGAGGATCTCGGCGGCGGTGACCTCCACAGCCGTACCTCCGGCGTCACCGACCACCTCGCCAACGACGACGCCCACGCGCTGCAGATCGTGCGCTCCATCGTGTCGACGCTGAAGCCGCGCGTCACCCGACCGTGGGAGACCCAGCTCCCGCAGGACCCGGCGGTCGACCCCGGCCAGCTCTACGGCGTCGTGCCCGCGGACTCGAAGACCCCGTACGACGTCCGCGAGGTCATCGCGCGCGTCGTCGACGGTTCGCGCTTCCACGAGTTCAAGGCGCTGTACGGGACGACGCTGGTGACGGGGTTCGCGCACGTCCACGGCCACCGGGTGGGGATCCTCGCCAACCAGGGCGTGCTGTTCGCCGAGAGCGCGCGCAAGGCCGCGCACTTCGTGCAGCTCTGCGACCAGCGCGGCGTGCCGCTGCTGTTCTTGCAGAACGTGGTGGGCTTCATGGTCGGCCGCGAGGCCGAGGCGGCCGGGATCGCGCGCGACGGGGCGAAGATGATCGCGGCCGTCTCGTGCGCACGGGTGCCGAAGCTGACGGTCATCGTCGGCGGCTCCTACGGGGCGGGCAACTACGGGATGTGCGGCCGCGCCTACGACCCGCGCTTTCTGTGGATGTGGCCGAACGCGCGGATCTCGGTGATGGGCGGCGACCAGGCGGCGACGGTGCTGAGCTCCGTCGCCTCCGATCGCGACGCGGCGCAGATCGGGGCGCTGCGCCAGCGCATCCGCGCGCAGTACGAGGCGCAGGGCCACCCGTATTACGCCACGGCGCGGCTGTGGGACGACGGCGTCATCGACCCGCTCGCGACGCGCGACGTCGTGGGGCTGGCGCTGAACGCCTGCTCCAACGGGCCGCTGGGGAAGATCACGCGGCCGGTGTTCCGGATGTAGCTGTGCGGTGACGGCGTGCCTGAAACGCCTCGGGCGCGCGTGCCGCGAGCCCCTCGTCAGGGTCCTGCGCGGCGCCTATCGCGCCGGAGGAGTGATCCCGTTTGCCGCCGCGACCGCAGGAGTGGTCGTACTCGAGCCCAAGGAGGGCACGTCTTGACATCGCTACGGGTCATGTCTGTCGTTGCCGTCTCCGCGACGGCGTTGTTCATCACTGCCACCACTGCCACCGGGAGCAAGGGCGGCGAGCCGGGGGGTCCCGAGCGCTACGTCGCGGCGCTGAACGCCGGGCCGCACGATCCCGCCGCGGATGGCGGCTCGAACGCCAGCGGCCGGGCGATGCTCGCGCTTCGCGGCGACACGGTGAGCGTCCTGCTCAAGGGCCGCGGCCTGAGCCCGAACCTGCCTCACGCGGCGCACATCCACGGCAAGGATCATCCGGAGATCAGCACCTGCCCGGGCGCAGATCGCCGCGTCGGCGGTGTCTCCGATTCGCTGATCGAGACGGTCGACGGGCTGGCCGACTACGGCCCGATCCTCGTGTCGTTCACCACGAGCGGGGACACGAGCCCCGCGAGCGGCCTCGCCCTCGATCGTATGCCGATGGCGAAGGACAACGGCAAGTTCACCTTCCGGCGCGACATCCAGGTGCCGGCCGAAGTCGCCGAGCATCTGGATGAGAAGCACATCGTGATCCACGGCCATGACATCGACGGCGACGGCAACTACAACGCCGGCCCGATCACGGCCCTCGGGGCCCCGCTCGAAGCCGAGCTGCCGGTCGCCTGTGGCGAGATCCATCAGCGCCGCTGAGCCCGTACACAGCGCTGAGCCCGCCGCCCACAGTGGCGGCGGGCACGCCGGCGCAAGCCTCAGCCGACGCGCGCGAGCTGCACCATGAGCCACGGCCCGACCGCCTCGGCGACGCCCGTCAGGTCGGACTTCAGCCCGTGGTCGCCGCGCACGACGACGACCGAGCGGCGCTCCGACGGCTCGGGCATCCCGAAGCGATCGCTCGAGCCCTGCACGACGAGCACGGAGACGTCGACGTCGTCGAGCTCCTCTTGGCGGCTCGTGCCCGACGGCGCGACGAGCGGAAACGCAAGGCACAGAACGCCGGCGGCGCCGGTCGCCGCGGCCGTGCGGCAGGCGACGCGCGCGCCCGACGAGCGGCCGCCGGTGATGAGCGGCAGGCCGCGGA
>DASYVZ010000051.1:0-2437 GCA_035936515.1 Solirubrobacteraceae bacterium
GTGCTGGGCGAGCTGCGCGCCGACCCGGCCGCGCGCGAGCGGCTCGGCGCCAGCGCCGCAACGACGACCCGTGCGCGCTTCTCCCCCGCGCGCCTGCTCGAGCGCATGCAGACGCTCTACGACGGGCTGCTGACGCGGTAGCTCGGCGGGCGCCCCGGCGATGGGTCGCGGCGGTTCGCCCGAGCCGTCACACCGGCGTGGCGCTCGAGGCGATCGCGACGCAGCCGATCGCCAGCACGACGGCGAACGCCACGCAGGCGCCCAGGACGGGCGTCATCGAGATCCGCCGGCGCTCGGCGATCTCGAACATCAGGTAGCCGACGAGCCCGCCGGCGACGAGGCCGCCGATGTGGCCGCCGATCGAGATGTTCGGGATCACGAACGTGATCCCGAGGTTCAACAGCAGCGTGATGCCGAGGCCCGACTGCATCGGGTCGATGCCGCGCACGCGCAGCGCGAGGATGGCCGCGCCCATCAGCCCGAAGACGGCGCCCGACGCGCCCACCGTCACCGCGTCCGGCGAGATCAGAAGCGCGCCGAACGATCCGCCCAGCAGCGAGACGAAGTAGATAGCCGCGAAGCGCAGCTTGCCGATCTCGGGCTCGAGCATCGTGCCCAGGAAGTACAGGAAGTACATGTTGAAGGCGAGGTGCAGGGGGCCGGCGTGCAGGAAGCCGGACGTGACGATCCGCCACCACTCGCCGTCGGCGACGAGCGGGCCGTACAGCGCGCCGTTGTTGTAGACGAAGCCGCCGCGGCCGTCCAAGCCCCCGCCGCCCGACAACATCGCGAGAAACGCGATGCCGCTGATCGCCATGAGGACGTATGTCAGCTGCGGGTCGCGACGGATCGTCGCCGCCGTGCGGACCTTCGTCTTCTGGCGCGAGCACTCCGGACAGCGCATCCCGACCGGCGTCGGGGTCATGCAGTCGGGGCAGATCGGGCGTCCGCAGGACGAACACGAGACGCCGGTCGCGCGATCGGTGTGGCGGTAACAGGTCGTTGCGGTCGACGCTTCCACGGGCGAATGACGCTACCAACCGCGAACCGGACGCCGCTTCTACGACACGGTTGCGGCGATCACCGGCTGGCGCGTGGGGACCTCGCTGCCGCCGAGCGGCTCGTGGGTCACGAGCACCTGCTCGACGCCGCTCAGATCGCCGGGCACGTCGACCGACGCGCGGCCCTTGCGCACCGAGAACAGCGCCTCCGTCGGCTCGGGCGCCGTGTCGTTCTCGCGGGCCAGCCAGACCTGGTAGATGCGGCCCCGCGGCGGAGCCTCGAGGCCCGCGAGGACGAGCTTCGCGCTGTCGCCTTCGACGCGCATCTGACAGGACGCTCCATCGGGTGCCTGTGCGCACGCGATCGTCCGGGAATCCGGCTCGTCGCTCGTCAGCAACGCGCCGCCGCCGATCCCGAGCGCCAGCAGCGCGGACGCCAGCACCGCCGCCGGCCACGGGCGCAGCCGCAGCAGGCTGAAGCGCCGCGCGGGCTCCTGCCTGATCGGCCGGTCGGCCATCGGGCCGGCCGCGCGGAGCAACTCCGACTCGGCGTGCACGACCGACATGACCCGCGAGCGGATCTCCGGCGGCGCGCTGACCTGGGGGACCGCGCTGAGCAGCGCGTCGGCGACGACGCTCAGCTCCGCGACCTTCGCCGCGCACGCCTGGCAGTGCGACAGGTGGGCGGCGTAGCCCTGCCATTCGCCGTCGGGGATCGCGCGCAGGACATAGCTGGCGGCGTCGTCGATGCGGGGGCAGGTGTCGGGGGTCATGGCGTCACCTCCCGCAGGCCGCCGAGCTGGGCGCGCATCTTCTCCAGGCCGAGTCTCATCCGGCCCTTCACCGTACCTATGGGGGTGTCGATCATCGTGGCGATCTCGCTCTGGGTGAAGCCGCCGAAATAGGCGAGCTCGATTACCCTCGACTGCTCGCTCGGAAGCGTCGTCAGCGCCTGGCGGATCTCGCCGGCCTCGTCGAGCCGGGCGACCTCCACCTCGGTGCGCTCGCGCGCCTCGAAGCGCTCCTCTATGCCCTCGTCGCTGGCGCGGCGGCGGTCGTGGACGACCGATCGACGCAGCGAGTCGATCGCGCGGTTGTGGACGATGCCCAGCACCCACGTGCGCACGGAGCCGCGCGCGCGGTCATAGCGCGTGCCGCTGCGCCAGAGCGACAGGAAGGACTCCTGCACGACGTCCTCGGCCGCCGAGCGCGTGCCGCACATCCGGTAGGCGAGCGAGAACGCGGCGCTCGAGTGGCGCTCGTAGACGACCTCGAAGGCCTGGGCGTCGCCGCGCCGGACGAGCTGCATGAGGTCCTCGTCGGCGAGGTCGCGCAGCTCGGTCGGGCTGTGGTCGGCGTTTTTGCGCATGCGTGACATGTGCACCGTGCTACGACGCGCCGGGGCGCACGGATCAGTCGCGGCGTGCCAGCTTGCG
>DASYVZ010000052.1:0-7962 GCA_035936515.1 Solirubrobacteraceae bacterium
GGCGACTTGGTCGGTCTCGCTACCGCTCGGATCGTCCACCGTCACCCACTACGAAGCGTTCGCCGATCCGCCGACGCCAAGCCAGCTCGCGCGCGTGCGCGCCGCCTTGGCCGAGCGCTTCGCCGCCGTCGAAGCGCCGCAGCCGGCGGTCGCCTACGCCGTCGGCGGCAGCACGACATCGCTGCAGCGCCTCATGGGCGTCGCGCTCGATCCGGAGTCGCTGGCGAAAGGGCTGCAGGTCCTCGTCGCCCGCCCGGCCGCGGACGTGGCGCTGCGGCTGGGTCTGCACGCCGAGCGTGCAAGGCTGCTGCCGGCGGGGATCCTGCTGCTGGACGCGGCCTCCCGGACGCTGGGCGCCCCGCTGCAGTTCGCGGGCGGCGGCCTGCGCGAGGGCGTCGTGCTCGAGCAGCTCGCGCTGCTCGGGCGCTGAGCGCCGAACTTCGCCAGCTTGTTACACAGGGGCGACGCGCGGATAGTCTGGTCCGGCTATGGCGCACATCGAGACCGAGAGCTCGCTGCAGGACCCGATCCGGTCGTTCAAGCCGCCGCCCACGCCGCCGCCGCCGTCGGATCTGGACCTGCACGACAAGTCGCTGTACTTCGGGCGAGAGCTGTCGTGGATGGACTTCAACGACCGCGTCCTGCAGCTCGTCGAGGACAACACGATGCCGCTGCTCGAGCGCGTCAAGCTCGCCGCGATCTGGAGCTCCAACCTCGACGAGTTCTTCCAGATCCGCGTGGCCGGCGTGCACGATCAGATCGACGCCGGCCTGACGGAGCCGGGGCCCGACGGTCTGACGCCGTCGGAGACGATCGACGCCATCCGCGAGCGCGTGGTGGGCCAGCAGCAGCGACTCGAGGAGATGGTGCTCGGAACGCTGTTTCCCGCCCTGTCGCACGTGGGCCTGCGGATCCTCTCGCTCAGCGAGCTCTCCAAGTCCCAGCGCAAGGCGCTCGGCAAGCGCTACCGGCGCCAGATCTTTCCCGTGCTGACTCCGCTGGCGGTCGGGCAGGGACGCCCGTTTCCCTACATCTCGAGCCTCTCGCTCTCTCTGGCCGTGCTCGTATGCGATCCGCAGACGGGCGAGCAGACGTTCGCGCGGGTGAAGGTCCCGACGGAGATGCTCGACCGGTTCGTCGAGGTCGACGACTCGCCGAACACGTTCGTCGCGCTCGAGGAGGTCATCGCCGCCAACCTCGAGGCGCTCTTTCCCGGGATGGAGATCAGCGGCCACGGGTTCTTCCGGGTCATCCGCGATGCCGACTTCGAGGTCTCCGACGAGGCCGACGACCTTCTGCAGGCCGTCGAGGCCGAGCTGCGGCGGCGGCGCTTCGGCGAGGCGGTGCGGCTCGAGGTCGACGCGAACCTCGATCCGGGCGTCCGTGAGCAGCTGCGCGAGGCGCTCGACCTCGAGGAGCGCCAGGTCTATGAGGTCGACGGCCTGCTCGGGCTCGGCGACCTGTGGCAGATCTACGGCGTGCGCGGGTTCAGCGATCTGCGCGACCCGCCGTGGACGCCGGTCACCCAGCCGCGCCTGCAGGGCAAGGAGTCCGAGCACGCCGACGTCCTGGCCGAGATGCGCCGCGGGGACATCCTCGTGCACCATCCCTACGACTCGTTCGCGACCTCCGTCGAGCGCTTCGTCGAGCAGGCGGTCGCCGACTCCGACGTGCTGGCGATCAAGATGACCGTCTACCGCACGTCGGACGACTCGCCGCTCTTTCCCGCCCTCATCCGGGCGACCGAGCGCGGCAAGCAGGCGGTGTGCATGGTCGAGCTCAAGGCGCGCTTCGACGAGCGCGCGAACATCGGCTGGGCGCGCGCGCTGGAGCAGGCGGGCGTGCACGTCGTCTACGGCTACCCGGGCCTGAAGACGCACGCGAAGTGCATCCTCGTCGTGCGCCGGGAGGGCGACGGCGTGCGCCACTACGTCCACATCGGCACCGGCAACTACCACGCCAAGACCGCCCGCATCTACACCGATCTGGGGCTGTTCACCTGCGACGAGGGGATCGGCAACGACGTCGCCGACATGTTCAACTCGCTCACGGGTGTCGCTCGGCCGCTGGAGAACCGCAAGGTGCTGATCGCGCCGCACGGCATGCGCGAGGCGATCATCGAGGAGATCAAGCGAACGGTCGCGGCGCACGAGCGCGGCGAGTCGGCGCGGATCCGCATGAAGATGAACTCGCTCGTCGACCGGCGCTGCATCCGCGCGCTGTACCGCGCGTCGCAGGCGGGCGTCGAGGTCCAGCTCAACGTGCGCGGCATCTGCTGCCTGCGCCCCGGCGTGAAGGGCATCTCGGAGAACATCACCGTCACGAGCGTGCTCGGGCGCTTCCTCGAGCACTCCCGCATCTACAGCTTCGAGCGCAACGGCGACAAGCACGTGCTGATCGGCTCCGCCGACCTCATGCCGCGCAACCTCGACACCCGCGTGGAGCTCATCACCCCGGTCGAGGATCGCGTGGTGCGCGACGACCTGCTCGACACCCTCGACCGCTCGTTCGCGACGAACGTCTGGGCCTGGAAGCTCCGGCGCGACGGCACCTGGCGCAGGCACGAGCCCGGCGACGAGCCGCGCTCGGTCCAGCGCGAGCTCATGAAGCTGCACGCCGCACGGGCCAGCGAGGGCGCGCAGGCGGAATCGCCGTGAGCGGCGAGCGCCGGCGCCCCGGCGGTGAGCGAGCGGCTGCGTCGGTCCGAGTGCGGGATCGCATCGGCTCGCGCCGATCCTCCGCCTTCTCCGATAGCGGCTATGCGCCAGGGCGTGATCTGCGACGTCGCGCGCGCCGCTAGTCCCTCATACCTGTCAACTTCGAGTCCGGAGGCACGTTTTCGTGACCGACTCAGCAATGCGTGAGCTCGCAGACGATCCGTCTTCGCGCAAGCGCTTCTTCAAGATGCTCGGTGGGGCCGGCGCGGTCAGCGCTGCCACCGTTTTCCTCGCCGCCTGCGGCGACGACGACGCCGCGGACAGCCCGCCCGAGGGCGCTGCCGTCAACAACAACAAGTCCGATCTGGAGATCCTCAACTACGCGTTGACGCTCGAGTTCCTCGAGGCCGAGTTCTACGACAAGGTCATCGCCAGCGGGCTGGTCAAGGACAAGATGGTGGCGGACCTGGCCAAGAAGTTCGGTGAGACCGAGCAGGAGCACGTCGACGCGCTCACCGCCACGATCAAGAAGCTCGGCGGCACGCCGGTCAAGGCGCCCAAGACGAAGTTCGAGGAGACGCTCGAGAAGGGCCTCGAGGAGACCCTCAACACCGCCGCCACCGTCGAGAACCTCGGCGCGGCCGCGTACCTCGGGCAGGCGGGTTCGATCAAGAACAAGGAAGTGCTCGCCGCCGCGCTTGCCATTCACACGGTGGAGGCCCGCCACGCCGCTGCGCTCAACCACCTCGTCGGCCGCGGCTTTTCGGGCGACGGTGAGCTGTCGGGATCGATCCCCACCGGCGCGTTCGCGAAGCCGATGGACATGGCGGCGGTCAACGAGGCCGTCAAGCCGTTCCTGGCCTAATCAACCACCACGATCACGAAAGCGAGACCTCCCATGGCATCATCGCGACTGGTGGCTCCCGAGCTTGCCACCATCAAGGTCCACGGCATGACGCGCGAAGCGTTCCTCATGCGCTCCACCCTCGCCGCAGGCGCCGCGTACGGCACCCTCTCGGCGACCGGCCTCATCACGAAGGCGCTGGCCGATTCCGGCAGCGGCGACGTCGACATCCTCAACTTCGCGCTCACGCTCGAGTTTCTCGAGAACGAGTTCTACGTGCGGGCGGCCAAGCAGGTCAACGGGCTGTCGAAGTACGAGAGCGACCTCACCAAGGAGCTGCGCGACAACGAAGCTGAGCACGTCGACGCGCTCACCGCCACGATCAAGGACCTCGGCGGCAAGCCCGCGTCGAAGCCGAAGGTCGACTTCGGCGGCGCGTTCGCCAGCCGCGCGTCGTACCTGAAGACCGCCAACACGCTCGAGGACACCGGCGTCAGCGCCTACAACGGCGCCGCCCCGGCGATCGAGTCCACCGACGTGCTGGCCGCGGCCGGCAGCATCGTGCAGATCGAGGCGCGCCACGCGGCGCTCATCCGGCTCGTGCGCGAGGTGGCGCCGGCGCCGCGCGCGTTCGACAAGGCCAGCGAGATGCAGGCGGTGCTCGACGCCGTCAAGCCGTTCATCGCCGCCTGATCGGCCGCCTGAATCCCGCCTGCAGACGGGGGCCGTGCCGTGGCGCGGCCCCGTCTGCTCGGCGAGCGGGAGCGGGAAGACCGATCGCCCTCGCCGCTACGGCGCTGTCGGAAAGGCCGCCCGCTGGGCGCCGCGCCTTTTGAGGACGGTCCCTGCTGCCAGCCCCGCGCCGACGAGCACCGCGACGACCATCACGATTCGCGTCACCGTTTCGCCGGCGCTCTCGAAGGAGTCGGCGAAGACATAGCCGACGAGCGTGAACGTCGTCGCCCAGATCAGCGTGCCGGCGGCGCTGTAGGGCAGCACGCGCCGCAGCGCGATCCCCGACGTGCCGGCGACGAACGGCGTGAGCGCGCGCAGGACCCCGACGAAGCGCCCCAGCAGGATCGCCTTGCCGCCGTGGCGCTCGAAGAAGCGCTCGGTGCGGTCGCGCTGGGCCCGGCCGATCCGCAGGCGGTCACCGTAGGCATCGAGGAAGCTGCGCCCGAGTCGCCGGCCGATGAGAAAGCTCAGCATGTCGCCCGCGAACGCGCCGGCCCACACGAGCGCGATCAGCAGAGGCAGCGCCAGATCGCCCTGCGCCGCCACGACGCCGCCGATCACGACCGCGGTCTCGCCCGGGACGAGCAGGCCGATGAAGGCGCCGGTCTCCAGCAGCGCCAGCAGCGGCACGAGAAGGTAGGCCAACGCGCCGATCGACTCCGACGCGTCGGACAGGGCGCCGGCGGCGTCGGGCACCGCGATGGCGCCCGTGGCGAGCGCGACGGCGACGGCGAGCGTCGCGGACGCCACCGCCACCAGGAGCGCGAGGGCGCTGACGCGCTGTCCGGCTGCGTGCGCGGCGGTCCTCGGGGCGGGGTGGGAGAGCGCCGGCGGCATCTGCGACAGCCTGCCGCGCAGCGCGGGCGGTCGCCATGGGGCAAGCCGGAGGGCGAGGTACGGCTAGCCGTACCGCTCCGTCAGGTGGGCGCGGGAGCGTACGTCACCAATGCACGCCCTTCATGATGTTCGCCATCGCAAGCTGCTCCATGCTCGCGCGCTCCGCATCCGCGGGCGCCTTCTCGCCCTTCGAGGCGGCGGAGTCGGGGAAGACGTTGTAGGCCACGTGGAGGATCTGGTCCATGACCTTCGGCGCCAGCGCGTGGAGGATCTCTCCAGCCGTGCCGAGGCGCGTGTTGATCTCCTTCGGGCGCGTGCGCATCGCCTCGCAGATCAGGTCGCCGGCCTCCTCGGGAGAGATCGTCGGGAAGTGGTCGTAGAGCTTCGTTGGCGCGATCATCGGCGTGCGGACGAGCTGCATGTGGATCGTCGTGAACGTGATCCCGTCGCCGATCACCTCGGAGGAGACGACCCGCGTCCAGGCGTCGAGCGCGGCCTTCGACGCGACGTAGGCGCTGAACCGCGGCGGGTTGGTCTGCACGCCGATCGAGCTGACGTTGACGATGTGGCCGGACCCGCGCTCGCGCATGTGCGGCAGCAGCGCCATGATCATCTTGATCGCGCCGAAGTAGTTGAGCTGCATCGTGCGCTCGAAGTCGTGGAAGCGATCTTCGGAGAGCTTGATCGACCGGCGGATCGAGCGGCCGGCGTTGTTGACGAGGAAGTCGACGGCGGGGTGCTCGTCGAGGATCCGCGCGACCACGGCGTCGATCGCATCCATGTTCGACAGGTCGGCGCTGTAGACGTGCGCCGTGCCGCCCTTCGCCCCGATCTCCTCCCGCAGCGCCTCGAGCTTCTCGAGGCCGCGCGCGACGAGCAGCGGGATCCCGCCTGAGGCGGCGACCTTGAGCGCCGTCGCGCGGCCGATGCCGCTCGAGGCGCCCGTGATGATGACCGTGCGCCCGTTGATGACGTGGCGGAACGAGCGGTCCTTGTAGAGGTCGGGGTCCAGCGTGCGCTCCCAGTGGTCCCACAGCCGGTGGGCGTACGTCTCGAGCTCGGGGACCGCGATTCCCGATCCGGCCAGCGCGCGCTCGGTATTGCGCGTGTCGAACTGGGGCCGCAGCGCCATATGCTCGAGAACCTCTTCCGGGATGCCGAAGTCGGCCAGCACCGTGCGCCGGATGTCGCGCACCTGGGGCAGCTTCATGAGCATCGACAGCGTGCCCTTGGGCAGCGCGTCGGTCAGGCGCTTGTCGACGCGAATGGCCAGCTGCGGCGCGTGGGCGGCCTTGGCGAACGCGTTGAGCGACTCGCCGACGCGCATCGGCTTGGGGTTCGTGAGGTGGAAGGCCTGCCCGTCGAGGCCGGTCTGGTGTGCGATGTGGTCCAGCGCCGCCGCGACGAAGTCGACGGGCACGATGTTCGTGTAGCCGAGCTCGGGGCCGACGAGCGGCACCCACTCGGGCAGCGCGAAGCGCGCCTTCTGGATCGCCTTGAAGAAGTAGTACGGGCCGTCGATCTTGTCTATCTGACCGGTCTGCGAGTGGCCGACGACGATCGCCGGCCGGTAGATGCGCCACGGCACCGGGGACTGCTCGCGGACGAGCTTCTCGGACTCGAACTTCGTGCGGTGGTAGGGGGACGGCAGCGTCTGGCCCTCGTCGAACATGTCCTCGCGGAAGAGGCCCTTGTAGTCGCCAGCGGCGGCAACCGACGAGACGTGGTGCAGGCGCTCGGCCTGCAGAGCGCCGGCGACGTCGAGCGCGTTGCGCGTACCGACGACGTTGAGGCGCTCGTTGAGGTCGGCCCGGGCCGTCATGTCGTAGATCGCGGCGAGGTGGAAGAAGTGCTCGATCTGGGCGCGCAGCGCGGCGACCTGCTCGTCGGACAGCCCCAGGCGCGGCTCGCCGAGATCCCCGACGACGGGCTTGACTCGTCCGGCGGCGGCCTCGCCCCAGCGCTCGACAAGCGCGTTGAGGCGCTCCTGCGACCCGGCGCGGACGAGCACGTGGACGTCCCCCTCGCGCTCGAGCAGTCGCTCGACGAGATGACGGCCGATGAAGCCGGTCGCGCCCGTCACGAAATACGCCATGGCTCTCCTCTTCGGTGGTTCCTGACGAGGCAAGCCTACGGCGGCGCGCGCACAGGCGCGCGGCGTCTACCAGCCGCCGTGGGACTTCGCGCGGGCCTTGGCCTCGGCCTTGCGCCGGTCCTTGCGCTTCTCCAGGCGCCACTGCAGCAGCGACACGAGGGCGATGAAGAGCGGGAAGAAGACGATGAGGATGAAGCCGGCGTTCGTGACGACGACGTCGTTCGTCTCGCCCCACCAACCCTCGCCGCCGTCGTGCGCGAGCACCGGTGCGGCCGCGACGAGGACGGCGGTGATCGCGAGGGTGGCGCTGATCGGCAGGCGGCGAAGCACGAGACGCAGTTTATTGAGGTCGCCGATGCATCGCGCTGCGGATCGGGTAGCTCGTCTGCAATGGAACGCTACGACGAGAACGATCCCGACTTCGCCACGCGCGAGGAGTGGGAGGCAGCGCGTGAGGCGGCCGCCATCGGCGGCCGCAGTCCCGACGTCGGCGGCGCCGACCCCGCGGAGCCGATCGACCCCGCGATGAGACCGGTCTACGAAGCCGGCGGCGGCGAGGGCGAGGGCTTCGAGCTCGCCGAGCGCGACCTTGTGCGCAACGCCAGCCACGACGACGGCGAGGGGTTTCCCGAGCGCGACGCGTTCACGCCGGAAACGGAGTCCGATCGCTCCCCGGCGGAGTACGGGGAGGCCGACGAGGAGGAGGGGCCGGACCGGGGGCCGAACCTCTAAGGCCGTTCGCGTCATGCGTCGTCCGCGGCGACCTACCATGGAGGCATGGCCGTTCTCATCGC
>DASYVZ010000053.1:0-2695 GCA_035936515.1 Solirubrobacteraceae bacterium
CCTCGGCGCTGCGCGCCCCCTCCTGGCGCGCCCGCGTCTCGAGGCGGTCGGCGAACTCGGGGCGCTGGAGCAGACCCGGCGTGCGCAGGTACGCCAGCAGGTCCTCGGCGCTGCCTCCGGGCACCGCGCAGCGCAGCAACCCGACGAGCCCGCGGCCCAGCGGCGTGTGGCCGAGTGCGACGCGGCGGTCCAGCGCGACCGCGACGTCGAAGGCGCCGAAGATCTCCGCCAGCAGCGCGGCGTGCTCGGCCGGCGAGCGCAGTACCACGGCGATCTCCTCGGGCGCGATGCCCTCTTCGCGTATGAGCCGCGCGACCTCGGCCGCGACGAGCTCGAGCTCCGCGCGCTCGCCGCCGCCCTGCAGCAGCGTGATGACGTCCCCCGCCTCAACCGGCTCGGGGTCGAAGAGCTGACCCTCCTCGAGCTCGAAGATGCGGCGCTCGAGGTGGTGCAGCGCGACGCGCGCGGCGGGCGCGTAGTGCTCGGCACGCGCGGCCAGGACCTGGTGCTCGACTCCCTCGCGGTACAGCTCGGCGAACGCCGTCGCGCGCCCCGCGAAGGCCATGCGGCCGGGCTCGTAGGGCAGCGACACCGTCACCTCGGCGCCCGTCGCCGAGAGCGTCTCGACGGCGTCGTGCTGCAGTGGCTGCAGGTCGTCGAAGCCGTAGAAGAAGACGGGCGTCCCGCCCCAGGCGGCGAGATCGTCGCGCAGGGCATCCAGCGCCGCGGCCTCGTACAGCGGCGCGTCCATGCGGTCGAGGCGCTCCAGGCGGCGCCGGTAGGCGGAGTACAGGCCGCTGACCTCGTCGCCGTACGCGCGCCGCCCGAGATCGTCGCCGGCCCATGCGCGCAGCGCCTGGGTCAGGCGCTGGGGCGTGACACGCAGCGCCTCGAGCTCGTCGACGAGGCGCAGCAGCTCGCGCGTGAAGCCGCGCGTGCGGGCTGACGCGGCGAGCGAGCGCAGCGGTGTCGCGCCGACCACCGTGGCGGCGATGCACTCGCGGGCCAGCGGCCCGAGCGGGCGCCCGTGCACGCCACCGCGCCGCGCGCACTCCTCGATCAGCCACGCGAAGCGCACGACCTGCGCGCCGAAGACGAGCCCATCGGCGGCGAGCTCGGCCCGGTAGCGCTCCACGTCGGCAAACGTGGGCACGACGAGGATCGGGTTCTCGCCGCGTCGCAGCGCCGCGCGGTAGCCGTCGAGCACGACCTTCGCCTTCTCGGCGTTTGCGGGACCGGTGACGAGCTTGAGCGGCACCCCTCCATGGTTGCGCGTCGTGCCGACGACCTCGTGCGGGCGTCCGCACCGCGCGTATGATCGGCGGCCGTGGAGGATCTCGATGACGTGTTCGCCGAACTGCACCCGCTGCTGGCCCGCCATGCCGAGTCGCTCGTCGTCGTGTCCGACGAACCCGGCGACCTGCAGGTCCAGACCCGGCGCCTCGGGCCGAGCGGCACGGCGATGACGTTCGGCGCCGTGCGAACGCACGACGACCACGTGAGCTTCCAGCTCATGGCGGTCTACAGCCATCCGGAGCTGCTGGAGGACCTCAGCGAAGGCCTGCGCGAGCGGATGCGGGGCAAGGGCAGCTTCGACTTCACGCCGGCGACGACGACGCCCGAGCTCGTCGAGGAGCTCTCGGCGCTCGTCGACGCGGGCCTGGCGCGCTACCGCGCCGACGGGCTGGCCTGAGCGCAAGGCGCACCTCCAAAGCAGACCTAAGGCGCCGAGCAACAGACCGTGCGCGCACCGCGGCCTGGTCTGTCGTCAGCTGCAGACACCGCCGGCGGCGCAGCGGAGCGGTGTCCCGGTCAACCACGCGATCGGCAGCACGACTATGGCAAACCGAACGTCTGCCTGGGCAGCCGCAGGCAACCGGGAAGGATTTGCGGCGCCGGACCGATGAGCTTCGCCATGCGCGAGCGTCTAAGGAGCAGTAGTCCACGCGGGACGTACGTTCCGCCGCAACGAGAGGAGAGACCGCCATGCAGCAGCGGATCACCCCGAACCTGTGGTTCGACAACGCGGCCGAGGAGGCCGCGAACTTCTACGTGTCCGTCTTCAAGAACTCGCGCATCGTGAGCGTCGCCCACTACACCGAGGCGGGGCCGCGTGAGGCCGGCATGGTGATGACCGTCGAGTTCGAGCTCGACGGCCAGCGCTTCGTCGCCATCAACGGCGGCCCGCAGTTCACGTTCGACGAGGCCGTCTCCTTCCAGATCAACTGCGAGAACCAGGACGAGGTCGACTACTACTGGGAGCGCCTGACCGACGGCGGCGAGGAGAGCCAGTGCGGCTGGCTGAAGGATCGCTACGGGCTGTCCTGGCAGGTCGTGCCGACCGGGATGGAGGAGCTCTTCAACGATCCCGATCCGACCCGCGCCGAGCGCGCGATGAAGGCGATGCTCGGGATGCGCAAGCTCGACGTCGCGGCGCTGCACGCCGCCGCCGAGGGGGTTCCGGCGGCCTGACCGCCGGGCGCCGCGCCGCGGCGGCGTCTGTTCGGTCGTGGCCGCGACGCACCAGTCTCCATTCGAGGCGACTACGATCGCGCCGGTGTCGCTTGCGCGCCCGACGGTAGCCGTGGTCTTCGTCGCCGCAGTCGCCGGGCTCGCGGCGGTGCTCGAGCCGAACGCGTACCCCTCGTACGACTACGCGTTCGTCCTCGCCTCGGCGCAGGATGTGCTCGAGGGG
>DASYVZ010000054.1:0-1773 GCA_035936515.1 Solirubrobacteraceae bacterium
CCGAGTCAGGAGGATGAGTGCGCCGCGCGAAGATCGTCGCCACGCTCGGCCCTGCGCTGGATGAGCGCGACAAGCTGCGGGCGGCCATCGAGGCCGGCATCGACGTCGTCCGGCTGAACTTCTCCCACGGCGACCATGAGACCCACGCGCGACGGCTCGAGACGGTCCGCGAATGCGGGGTGCGCCTGGGCCGCAACGTGGGCAGCCTCGCCGACCTGCAGGGGCCGAAGATCCGCCTCGGCACGCTGCCTGAACAGGGCCTCGAGGTGCCCACCGGTTCGGAGCTGTTCCTGATCCCCGGCCGCGAGGAGCTCGACGACTACTCCAGCAACGGTCAGGTCGCCCTGCCCGTGGTGTACGAGTCGCTGGCCGAGGACGTGTATCCAGGATCCCTGGTCCTGATCGACGATGGCTCGATTCGCCTGGTCGTGTCGCGGAAGGAGGGCGAGGGCGTCTGGGCGCGCGTGGTCGCCGGCGGCGTCGCCAAGAGCAAGAAGGGCGTCAACCTTCCGGGCGTCGCGGTGTCTGCGCCGAGCATGACCGAGAAGGACGTCGCCGATCTGGAGTTCGCCGTCGGGCTGGGCGTCGACTGGGTGGCGCTGTCGTTCGTCCGGCACGCCGACGATGTGGCCAACGCGCAGGGTCGCATCGCGGCGATCGGCGGGGAAGCACCGGTGATCGCGAAGATGGAGCGGCCGGAGTGCATCGAGGACCTGCCAGACGTTGTCGCCGCCTCCGACGCCGTCATGGTGGCGCGCGGCGACCTCGGCGTCGAGATCGGCCCTGAGCGTGTCCCGGCCATCCAGAAGGCGATCATCGCCGAGGCCAATGCCGCCGGAAAGCCGGTGATCACCGCCACCGAGATGCTCGAGAGCATGATCAACTCGCCGCGCTCGACCCGCGCCGAGGCGTCCGACGTCGCGAACGCGGTGTTCGACGGCACCGACGCCCTGATGCTGTCCGGCGAGACCGCCGCGGGGCGCTATCCCGTCGAGGCAGTCCGCACGATGGCGCGGATCATCGAGGTCGCGGAGGCGTCGCCGCACCTGGTGCACCCCTCGCCGCCGGCGAGCTCCGAGCGCTCGATCGGCCGCGTCGTCGCCCAGGCTGCGTGCACGGTGGCCGAGGACGTCAAGGCGACGGCGATCGTCGTCTACTCGATCTCGGGCGCGTCGATCCAGCTGGTCAGCAAGTACCGCCCGGCGATGCCGCTGCTCGGCCTGACGCCGCGCGAGTCCAGCCGACAGCGCACCGCGCTGATGTGGGGCACCGAGGCGGTGCTCGTGCCGATGAAGGAGCAGAGCACGGCGCTGACGACCGCCGCGGAGCGCGTCCTGGTCGACGGCAACTGGGCGCAGCGGGGGGACCGCATCGTCATCGTGTCGGGCACGCCCGGCGGCCAGGGCGGTACGAACCGGATCATGGTTCACCGCGTCGGCGACCCTGTCGAGCAGTGAGGCCCACAACGTGAGGTTGCTGATCGTCGGCGGCGACGCCGCCGGCATGAGCGCCGCCACCCACGTGCGGTCGGCGCGGCCCGACGTCGAGATCGTGGTCATCGAGCGCAGTCCGTACACCTCGTACTCGATGTGCGGTATTCCGTACTACGTCGCCGGCGAGATCGACGCGCCTGGCGACCTCGTCAGCGTGACTCCGGAGGAGTTCGCGCAGCGGGGGATCACGGTGCACACCCGCACCGAGGCCGTCGGCGTGGACGCCGAACAGCGGACGGTGCGCGTGGTGGATCTCGGCGCCGGGACCGAACGCGACGAG